>NZ_JBEYVJ010000420.1:0-5590 GCF_040643935.1 Kitasatospora sp. NPDC047058
CTCCCCGGGGGTCGGGGGGAGCGCCGGGACCGCGGCGCCCGGCGGGGGTGTTACTTGATGCCGGCGGCGGTGCAGGCGGCGGCGAAGTCGGAGGTGCAGATGTCGGTGGCCTTGTAGAGGCCGTCGGCGATCACGGTGTCGGCGATGTTCGCCTTGGTGACGACCTTGGGGTCCAGCAGCTTGGCCGGGATGCCCTTGTCGGTGTCGCTGTCGATGGTGGACGACGCGACGGCCTTGACGTCCTTGCCCTGGAGCAGGTTGACGGCCAGTTCGGCGGCGCTCTCGGCGAGCGGCTTGTAGGCCTTGTAGATGGTGTAGGACTGGTCGCCCGCGACGATCCGCTGGACGGCGTCGAGGCCGGCGTCCTGGCCGCCGACCGGGACGGCGATCCCGGCGGACTTCAGCTGGGTGATGATCGCGCCCGCCATGCCGTCGTTGGCCGAGTAGACGGCCTGGAAGCCGTCCTTGCCGAACTGGGTGATCGCGGCACCGATCTTCTGGCCGGCCACGGTGGGCTTCCACTCACCGGACTGCTCGTAGACGACCTTCTTGACCTTGCCGTCCAGCGCCTTGTGCGCACCCGACTTGAACTTGGCGGCGTTCGGGTCGGCCTCGTCACCGTTGATCATGACGATGTTGGCGTCCGCGGCCTTGGCGCCGAGCGCCTCCACCAGGGCCTGGCCCTGGAGCTCGCCGACCTTCTCGTTGTCGAACGAGACGTAGGCGGAGACGGGGCCGGTGGCGAGGCGGTCGTAGGCGACGACCTTCACGCCCTTGTCGGCCGCCTCCTTCACCCAGGACTGGGTGGACTTGGCGTCGAAGGCGTCCAGGATGATGACCTTCACGCCCTGGGCGATCAGGGTGTCGAACTGCTGCTTCTGCTTGGCGGCACTGCCCTCGGCGTTGCTGTACTGCACCTTGCAGTCCGCGCACAGCGCCTTGACCTTGGCCTCGATGAAGGGCCGGTCGAAGGACTCGTACCGGGTGGAGGAGGCGTTCTCCGGGAGCAGCAGGCCGATCGACTTGGTGTCACCGGCGCTGGCACTGTCCTTCTTGTCGCCGCCGGCCTTGCCACAGGCGGCCATGGACAGGGCCATCGAAACCGCGGCGGTGCCGATGACGAGGCGGCGCGTCATTGCGTTCATGTGGGGGGTGCCTCCCTGACGGTGCCGCAACACTGCGGCGGGGTGGGAGGAGTTAATCCGGCCGTCACGCATGGCGTCAATAAGTAAATCCAAGCAGCGGCCAGTCGAGGGCTTTTCGTTATCTTCGTGAACGCCTACCCGCGATCGAAACTTGGAGGAAACTCCGAACGGCACCATGACAGGACATGACAGAACGGACGAAATCGCGCGACTGGCAACGCTGACCTGGTACGGACCTGAGATGGTCGAACCAGGGTCCCGCCATCACCAGCCCTTCGCAGCGCCATCACATTCCTCTGACAAGAAGAGGGGTGGTCGCCTCTTGCGTTCAAGAGTTGGACCAGCGATCGCGGACTGTCACACCAGTCACCTCAGTCGGCGCCCGCCCCGCCCGCAACCCGGGCCCGGTAACGGCCCGGGGTGGTGCCGAAGAGGCGGCTGAACGCGTGCGAGAGGGCGTAGGGCGTGCTGTAACCGACCCGGCGGGCGATCGCGTCCAGCGGATCGTCGGTCTGCCGGAGCAGCGTCGCGGCCCGGGTCATCCGCCACCAGGCCAGGTACGCCATCGGCGGCTGGCCGACCAGCGCGGTGAAGCGCCTGGTCAGGGTGGCGCGCGAGACGCCCGACGCGGCCGCGAGGCCGTCGGCGCTCCAGGCGCGGGCCGGATCCTCGTGCACGGCCCGCAGGGCGGCGGCCACCACCGGGTCGCCGAGGGCTGCGGGCCAGCGGCCGCCGGCGGACACCGCATCCACCGCGTCCACCGCAGCCACGGCTCCCGAGGGACCGGAGGCCACCGGGGCGGCCGGGCCGTCGCCGGGCTCGCGGCTCAGCCAGGCACGCACCATGTACACCAGCAGCAGGTCGATCAGGCTGGGCACCGCCAGCGCCGCACCGGGCCCGTCGTCGACCAGCTCGCCGCCCAACAGCTCGACGGCGGAGCGCAGTTGGGGGTGGCTGCCGACCCGGTTCGGCAGGTGGACGACGTCCGGCAGCTCGCGCATCAGCGGGTGGCTGCGGCTGTGGTCCAGCCGGTACTTGCCGCAGAGCAGCTCGGCCACCGGGCCGCCCTGCCCGGCCGCTCCCGCGGGCGGACCGGACGGCGGACCGGCGGGCGGCGGCACCGGCCGGCCCGGGCCGAGCAGCCGGTCGACGGGCACCGCCCGTTCCGCCTCGGCCGGCTCCAGCGGTTCGGCCGCCATCACATGGCCCGTCCCGTGCGGCAGCAGCACCGCGTCGCCGGCGCCCAGGCTCACCGGACCGCCACCGTCCGGCAGCAGCCAGCAGCCGCCCTCCAGCACGACGTGGAAGCCGGCCCCGTCGTACGCGGGGATCCGGGTGGACCACAGGCCCGTCACCCGCAGCCGGGTGGAGGACGGCCGCCCGATCCGCACGGCCGCAATCGCGTCGCTCACCACGTCCATGCGGCCATCCTAGCCCGCACGGCGCACCGATGAGCGGATCGCGTAGTCGGGTGAGCCATTCAGGCATTGAGCAGCTCAACCAGTGCTCCCTAGGCTCAGGGTGCAGAGCGGGGGCGGGAGCGCCGTCGCGGGACTTCGCGGGAGGGAAGCATGGAGCCGATCGTGCTCGGCGACGCCGAGATCATCAGGGTCCGGGAGTTTCAGGGGCCGTTCACACCGGCCCCGGTCATCGTGCCCGGGGTGACGGCCGCCACCTGGAAGGAGAACGAGGACTGGCTGGCGCCCGACCACTGGGACCCGGCCACCGACAGCTACGTCGGTGCGCTGCAGACCTGGGTGATCCGCCACGGCGGGCGGACCGTACTGGTGGACACCGGTGTCGGCAACGGACGTGAACGGCCCGACTCGCCGCACTTCCACCAGCGGCAGGGCGACCTCCTCGCCCTGCTCGCCGCCGCGGGTGTGCAGCCGGAGGACGTCGACACCGTGGTCAACACCCACCTGCACGCCGACCACGTCGGCTGGAACACCGTCGACCGGGACGGCGCCTGGGTGCCCGCCTTCCCCAACGCGCTCTACCTCCTGCCGGCCGCCGACTTCGCGGGCCTGGAGGCCGCCACCGACCCGCAGAGCGACGGGTACCACATGTTCGCCGACAGCATCCTGCCGGTCCGGCAGGCCGGGCAGGCGATGCTGTGGGAGGACCGCCACCGGATCGACGACGCGCTCACCCTGGAGGCGGCACCCGGCCACACCCCCGGCTCCTCCGTGCTGCGGCTCGCCTCGCGCGGCGAACGGGCCGTTTTCGTCGGCGACTTGCTGCACAGCCCGGTACAGATCCTGCACCCCTCCTGCAACAGCTGCTTCTGCGAGGACCAGCAGCAGGCCGCCGCCAGCCGGCTGCGCGTCCTGGAACGGGCGGCGGACCAGCGGGAGTTGGTGATCCCCGCGCACTTCGGCGGCTCCGCGGCGGCCGAAGTGCGGCGCGCCGGTTCAGGGTTCTCCGTCTCCCGCTGGGCGGTCTGACCCGGCGCTGCCGCCGGTCCGGCCCGGCACAGGGGGCGGGCCGGCCCGGCGGCAGCGTACGGACGGACGGGGGTCAGCGCACGACCGGGCGGGGGTCAGCGCCGGACCGCGTCGACCACCCGGGCGAGGTCCTGCTCGGCGAGGTCCGGATGGGCCAGCAGCAGCTCGCGCACGGCGGTGAGGACCGGGCCGCCGCCGGCCAGCGCGAGGTCCTTGGCCGCCAGCCGGACCGGGAACTCGGAGTCCAGGGCGCGGGCCCGCGCCACCGCGCCGCCCAACGGCCCCTTCGCGAGCACCCCGAGCGTGAGCTCCTCCGGCAGGCCGAGCGAGTCGGCCACCGCGAGCGCCTCGGCGACCACCGCGACTCCCCCGACCATCGCACTCATCACGACGAGCTTGAGCGCCGCACCCGAACCGGGGCCGCCGCAGCGCACCACCGTGCCGAGGTGGCCGAGCACCGGCTGCACCCGGTCGAGCTCCTCGGGGCGGCCGCCCGCCGGCGGACTGACCGTGCTGGCGGGCGGCCGGCCCCACGCTGCCCAGCACCGGCGCGTCCACCAGGCCGGTGCCGTCCGGCAGTTGGGCCCGCAGGGCGGCGGTGGCCACCGGGCCGATGGACGACATGTCGATCCAGAGCGTGCCGGGCGCCAGCTCCGCCGTGAAGCGCGCGGCCACCGCCTCCACCGCCGCGGGGTCGGCCAGCATGGTGATGACGAGGCCGGCGCCCTGAACCGCCTCGGCGGGCGTGGCCGCCGCTTCGAGGCCGTCGGCCTTGGCGGGCGTGCGGTTCCACACCGTCAACGGGTGTCCGGCAGCGGCGAGCCGGCGGGCCATGGGCAGGCCCATCCGGCCGAGTCCGAGGAATGCGATCTTCTCCATGGCCACCACGCTAGGCGCGGCGGAGCCAGGCGACAAACGAATGTCCCGCATGGTAGCCATGCGCTATGGACATGGCCTGGCTCGAAGTCTTCCGCACCGCCGCCCACTTGGGATCGTTCACCGCTGCCGGGGAACGGCTGGGGTACACCCAGTCCGCGGTATCACGTCAGATCTCCACACTGGAGGGAGAGTTCGGGGCCCAGCTGTTCGACCGGCTGGCGCGCGGCGTGCGGCTGACCGAGCACGGCCGGGCCCTGCTGCCGCACGCCGAGGCGCTGCTCGACCGGCTGGACGGCAGCCGGCGCGACCTGGCGGCACTCACCGAACTGACGCTCGGCCGGCTGCGCGTCGGCGCCTTCGACAGCGCCAACGCGGCGCTGGTGCCCGGCGCGCTGGCGGCCTTCCGCGCCGCCCACCCGCAGGTCGCGATCTCGCTCACCGAGGGGCTCTCGGCGGAGCTGCTCGGCCGGCTGCAGGACGGGGAGATCGACCTCGCCGTCATCACCGGCTACCCCGGCCACCCGTACGACGACGAGCTGTACGACCTCCGCCCGCTGGCCGAGGATCCGGTCCTGGTGGCGCTCCCCCGGGACCACCCGCTGGCCGCCCGGCACCGGCTGCGGCTGGCCGAACTCGCCGGGGAGGACTGGATCGCGGCCAGCCGGCAGACCGAGTCCACCCTGCTGGCCGCCTGCGTCCGCAGCGGCTTCCGCCCGCGCGTCGAGTACGCGGTGGCCGGGTGGACGGCGAAGCTGGGGCTGGTCTCCGCCGGGCTCGGGGTGACGCTCATCCCCGCCCTCGCCGCCCGCGCCGCGCGCCCCGACCTCGCCCTCGTCCCCCTGCACCCCGAGGACACGCCCGTCCGCCTGGTGCAGACGGCGACGCTCCGCGGCCGCTCGGTGCCACCGGCCACCGCCGCCTTCCTCGACACCCTGCGCACGGCGGCGGAGGCCGCGGCCACGCCCTGAACCCGGATCAGGCCCGGGCCGGGCGCGCGTCGGACCCGGGCCGGGCCCGCATCAGGGCCCCGTCGGATCCGGGTCAGGCCCGGGTCAGGCCCGCATCAGGGCCCCGTCGGATCCGGGTCAGGCCCGGGTCAGGCCCGCATCAGGGCCCCGT
>NZ_JBEYVJ010000421.1:0-5585 GCF_040643935.1 Kitasatospora sp. NPDC047058
ACGTGGCCAAGCCCAGCGCATGACCCGGAGCAGGACGTCGATTCACCCGACTTCCCGCGCCTCCGACCGGCCGACGGGCCGGCGTCCTCCCCCGGCGCCGCCCGACATGCGGCCGGTCCGCTGGTCGCCGATGCTGGGCGGCGACGCGTGTCCGGTGTTTTCCGTGACCGGCCCGGCGCCCGTGACGGCCCGGGGCCCGTGGAAGCCCGAGTCCGTGGAGGCCCGTGAAGGCTCGTGGAAGCCCGAGGAAGGACGATCCCGCATGAGTTCGCTTGGCTTCGAGGTCATCGACACCCCCGACAGCTCGCTCAACAAGACCTCCGTGCTGGTGACGGGCCCCGACCACGCCCTGCTGGTGGACGCCGGCTTCACCCGTTCCGACGGGCGCCGGCTGGTCGAACGGATCCGGGCCACCGGCAGGCGGCTGACCACGGTGTTCGTCAGCCACGGCGACCCGGACTTCTACTTCGGCGCACAGGAGGTGCAGGACGCGTTCCCGCAGGCCAGGTTCCTGGCCACGCCGTCCACCGTCGAGCACATCCAGGAGACCTACGACGCCAAGCTGAGGACCTGGTCGCACCTCGGCCCGGAGCTGCCCACCCGGCTGGTGCGGCCCGAGGCGCTGCACGGCGACGAGCTCGTCTTCGAGGGCCACCGGTTCGAGCTGCGCGGAGCCGACTTTCACCTGCCGGACCGGCACTACCTCTGGCAGCACCACCACCGCACGATCCTCGGCGGGGTGTTGCTCTTCCAGGGCCTGCACGTCTGGACCGCCGACACCCCCGGGCCGGAGCAGCGGGCCGCCTGGATCGACCTGCTGGACGGCATGACGGCGCTGCAGCCGGAGTTCGTGGTGGCCGGCCACCGCACCGCCGGCACACCCACCGACACCACCGCGATCGAGCACACCGGCGACTACCTGCGGGCGTTCGAGACCGAGATCGGCCGGGCCCCCGACGCGGCCGCCGCCAAGGAGGCCCTGGAGCACCGCTTCCCGGACCTCGGCCTGAAACTGGCGGTCGACCTCGGCACGAAGGTCGCCAAGGGCGAGCTGGCCTGGGGCTGAGCGACGATGATCGAGGTACCGAGGTCCACCGCCGCCTTCGCCGAGTCCGACGCCCCCGCCGACGTGGTCCGCCGCCAGTACCTGGCCTCCGCACGCGGCGACCTGGCGGCGCTGCGGGCGACGCTCGCCGAGGACGTCGAGTGGACGGAGATGGCCGGCTTCCCGCTGGCCGGCACGTACCGCACGCCGAAGGGCGTGACCAGCGGCGTGATGGACCGGCTGGCCGACGACTGGGAGGACTGGACGGCGCACGACGACCGCTACGTGGTGGACGGCGAGAACGTGGTGGTGCTGGCCCGCTACACCGCCGTGCACCGGACCACCCGCCGCCCGCTCGCTGTCCGGGTGGCGCACCACTTCACCGTGCGCGGCGGCCGGATCGTACGTTTCGAGCAGTTCGCCGACACCGCCCTGGTCCGCGACGCGATGACACCGTGACGCCGGCACCCCACCCTCGGTCGAAACCCGGCGCACCCCCGGTTCACCCGTCCGGGGGAGCCTGCCGCGGCACGCCTGGCCCGGCCTCGACAGGCCGCGCCGACCGGCGGCAGGCTGTCCGTGATTCCGGCCGGAGAGCGAGGAGTTCAGCATGGGCACGGGCACAGCAGGAACGGACGACCGCGACGGGCACGAGCGGCCGGTCGTCATCGTCGGCGCCTCCCTGGGCGGGGCGAAGGCCGCCGAGGCGCTGCGCGAGGCCGGGTACCGGGGCGGCATCGTCCTGATCGGCGACGAGCACGAACTCCCCTACGAGCGGCCGCCACTGTCCAAGGGCTACCTGCTCGGCAAGACGCCGCGCGAGAAGATCTACGTCCACCCGACGCAGTGGTACGCCGAGCACGAGGTCACCCTCCGGCTCGGCACCGCCGTCACCGTGATCGACCCGGCGGCGCACACCGTCACGCTGGCCGACGACGGCCGGATCACGTACGCGAAGCTGCTGCTCACCACGGGTTCGGCACCACGCCGGCTGCCGGTCCCCGGCGCGGACCAGGACGGCGTGCTGTACCTGCGGCGGGTGGAGGAGAGCGACCGGATCAGGGCGGCCCTGAAGCCGGGCGCCCGGGTCGCGGTGATCGGCGCCGGGTGGATCGGCCTGGAGACCGCGGCGGCCGCCAGGACGGCGGGCGCCGAGGTGACCGTGCTGGAGGCGGCCGAACTGCCGCTGCTGCGGGTCCTCGGCCGCGAGGTCGCCCAGGTCTTCGCCGACCTGCACCGCGACCACGGCGTGGACCTGCGGTTCAACGCCCGGGTCGAGGAGCTGACCGGCCAGGGCGGCAAGGTCACCGGTGTCCGGCTCGGGGACGGCTCCACGGTGGCGGCGGACACGGTGATCATCGGCATCGGCATCACCCCCGTCACGGCCCTCGCCGAGGCCGCCGGACTGGAGATCGACAACGGCGTCAAGACCGACGAGCACCTGCGCACGTCGGATCCGGACGTCTACGCGGCCGGCGACGTCGCCAACGCCTTCCACCCCCTCTTCGGCCGCCACATCCGGGTCGAGCACTGGGCCAACGCCCTCAACCAGCCCCAGACCGCCGCCCGCGCACTGCTCGGCCTGAACGGCCCGGAGACGGTCTACGACCGCGTGCCGTACTTCTACACCGACCAGTACGACCTCGGCATGGAATACACCGGCTACGTGGAACCCGACGGCTACGACCGGGTGGTCTTCCGCGGCGACCCCGCCACCCGCGAGTTCATCGCCTTCTGGCTCTCCGAAGGCCGGGTCCTCGCCGGCATGAACGTCAACGTCTGGGACGTCGTCGACCCCATCCGTGACCTCGTCCGCTCGAAGCGACTGGTCGACGCGGACCGGCTGGCGAACCCGGCCATCCCCCTCGGCGACATCTGAGACCTCAGGCCAGGGCACGGGCTCGATCCGAGATCTGATGCGTGGACCATCAGCACGAAACCCCGGACACGACACCGCCGATCATCATCCGGCGGCTCTGCTCGGCCCACTCCCCCACGTCTGCGCGCAGACGCGGGGGAGTTCAGGAGCCCCGGCCCGCCCCCGCCCTGGGACGTGAAGCGGCCGGGCAGGTCGGTGGGCTACTCGTCCGCCGACGGCTCCATGACGAAGCCGAGACGAGCGGGCACGGGCTCGCCGTCGACGCGACGGAGCGGGACTCCGAAGGCCGCCGCGCCGGAGTCGGGTGTCTCCTGCTGTTGCCGGTAGCACGCGACGAGCTGCGCATACCGAGGGTTGATCCATTCCATCGGGGTGCCTCCTATCGTGTGCTCGGCAGCGTACGCGTTCCTCAGGCGACCTTCGACGGCTTCTTGCAGGGCTTCTCCGGCTTCTTCATCGGCTTGATCGAACAGCTCGGCGCGTGCTGGCACTTCGCCGCGACGGACACGAGGCTGTCGTCCGTCGGCGCCCGCCACAGTTCCGGGTCCACCGCGAAGCCCTCCGCCCGGACGGCCGCCTGTGTCTGTTCCAGGATGTCCGGGTCGAAGTTCTCCGGGTCGAAGCCCGGACTGTGGTGGACGAACACGCCTTCGCGGGCGCACAGTTCGGCGTAGGCCTCCGTGTGCAGCACGAAAGCGTGCCAGCCCTCGTCCACCAGCCGGCTCGGCGCCATGGCCAGGTCCGGCCGGCGGGCGCCGGTGATGATGAAAGCCATCGCCTCACGGACGATGCGCGTCGCCATCGACACGGTCATGCCCTCGTTGTTGTCGAGCACCGTCGACACGACGGAGTCGAACACTCGCGGCGTCAACGTCGACTGCGCCGTGACCGGGTGCACCGGGCCCGGACCGGGCGGCGCTGGCGTCGGGGCGGGTTCGGGAGTGGTCATACTGGTGTCTCCTCACACAGTGGGGTTCCCGGCGTCGGCGACGCCGGGAACGTTCGGTGGTGCGGAACCCGCTCCGGTCGGCTGCCTGCCAGGGATGACGGCCGGAGCGGGAGTCTGAGTGGGTACGGTCCCGTGCGGCGGCGCGGACAGCCATCGTGCGCCGTCGGCCGGGCATCGACGGGGGCGAGGCGCTGCAGGCATTGGGCGCTCAACCACGCCTCCTGGCTGCGCAGTTGTCGCACTCGCAGTGCGCGAGAACCGCGTCCCGGGACAGCCGCTCGGCGGTCGCCACGAAGGCGCCGTCCCGCCGCGCGGCGCGGTAGTCGTCCAGCGGGGACCGGACAGCTCGGCGGTCTGGTCCGGTGTCGGCCTTTTGGCGCTGCGTGGGCATCGTCGCTCCCTGCTCATCGTTGACGCACCGTCATCATCGGCACCCGAACGGGCCGGATCACCCCTGTTTCCGGGACATACGGGCCATCTCGCCGCTACGGTGCAAGAACGCCCAAATGTCCGAGGGGAAGCCTTGAACAACGCGCTTCGGCAAGGTATGGCTGCAGCCCGACTGGGGCCACGCCAACTGGCCGCCCGGGTCGGTGTCACATCCAAGACCGTGGAACGCTGGTTAGCGGATGCGTCGATCATGCCGCATCCGTTGAACCGAGCCGACGTGTGTGCAGCCCTGGGAGTGGATGAGCAAATGATCTGGCCAAAGGCGGTCCGAACGGCGATCAAGACCGGGCACGACCGGGAGGTGACGACGGTCTACCCGTACCGGTCAGCGTGTCCGCACGAGGTGTGGTCCCAGTTGATCGAGAGTGCCGAGACAGACGTCTTCCTTGCCGGGTACACCAACTACTTCCTCTGGCTGGAACAACCCGCGCTTGTACGGACACTACGCCGGAAGGCAGAGGCCGGCTGCCGGATCCGCTTCCTGCTGGGCAACCCCACCTCTGACACCACCGTCCAGCGCGAGCGCATCGAAGGCGTCACGCTCACCGTGTCGACCCGCATCCGGATCACCTTGGAACATCTGGCCAAGCTGGCCGACACCGGCGTGGAGGCACGGTTCAGCGCCGCCGACGACGGCGCCAACCACGTCAGCCTCAGCGTCTTCCGCTTCGACACGGATGCGCTGGTCACGCCGCACCTTGCCCGGCTCGTCGGCCACGACTCCCCCATGATGCACCTGCGCCGGCATGAGGATGGCGGGATGTTCGACCGGTTCGCCGAGCACACTGAGGAGCTGTGGGAGCGCGGTACGCCCGTACCGTAGATGATCGCCCGTCGTGAGTCCCGTCGGCGCCGGTCAGCCTCCGACTCGGCGCATGGCACCGTCGGTGCGCAGGTCGGCGAGGGCCGGGTAGCCGTCCACGGCCATCAGCAGGTCGGCCTCGGCGAGGAGCGAGCGCAGGACGTGCACGATGCCGTCCGTGCCGCCGAGGGCGAGGCCGTAGACGTACGGGCGGCCGACGCCGACCGCCGTCGCGCCGAGGGCGAGCGCCTTGACGACGTCCGCGCCGCTGCGGATCCCGGAGTCGAAGAGGACGGGCAGGCCGCCGGCGGCCTCCACCACGCCGGGCAGCGCGTCCAGGGCCGGCAGGCCGCCGTCGGCCTGCCGGCCGCCGGGGGTGGAGCAGTAGATCCCGTCCACCCCCCCCTCCCCGGCCCCCCCCGCGGCCTCGGGGTGGCCGATTCAGAACTGAATAGCACAC
>NZ_JBEYVJ010000422.1:0-5571 GCF_040643935.1 Kitasatospora sp. NPDC047058
CTCACGGCGGGGCGGCCGACGCGACCGCCGGCGCGGCACGGCGCAGCGCGGTGGTGGCGACGGCGAGGAACTCCGCTGCGCGGTCCGTGCAGTCGTTCTCCGGCACCGCCAGGCAGGTCTCGACGGGCGGGAAGTCGGTGACGGGCAGGTAGACCAGGCCAGGGCGGGTGTAGGAGCCGGCGATGCTGAGCGGGACGAGGGCGATGCCCTGCCCGGAGGCGATGAGTTCGAACTTCTCGTCCAGTGAGGAGGTCCGCCTGGTCCGGGCGTCGAGGACGGGCTCGCCGTCGAGGTCGGCGGAGGTGAGGCTCTCCCGGCCGGCCAGGCGGTGCGTCACCGGCAGACAGGCGACCTTGGACTCCCGGCCGACGGGGACGGTGCGCAGCCCCGTGTCGTCGAAGGGGCGCCGCAGGTGGCCGACGTGCGCGCGGCCGTCGCGCAGCGGCGCGTCCTGCTCCCACCAGCGCAGCGGGAGGACGTCTATCGCGACCTCCGGACGGCGCGCGGTGAACGCCCGGATCGCCTCGGACACGTGCAGGCCGGGCGAGAAGGCGACGACGAGGTGCTGCTCGCCCCGCGCGGCCTCCTGGACGCGCCGCACGGCGGTGTCCACCACCGTGCCGATCCGCCGCGCCTCCTCGTACAACTGGCGCCCCGCCGGAGTGAGTTCGACACTGCGCGTGGTGCGGGTGAACAGCGCGCAGCCCAGTTCCTGCTCGAACGCCCGGATCTGCCGGCTGAGGACCGGCTGCGTGATGAACAACTCCTGGGCGGCCCGGCCGAATTGCCGGTGCTCGGCCACCGCGGTGAAGTAGCGGAGCTTGCGCAGGTCCAGATCCATGCCCCCACGGTATCAATGTGCCCGGAAGGGTATTGGACGCCCGGACGGACCGCCCGGAGACTCGGCTCATGACCGAAATCCGCAAGACCGCCCTCGTCATCGGCGCCTCCCGGACCCTGGGCCTCGGCCTCGCCGCCGAGTACCTGCGCCGGGGCTGGGACGTCATCGGCACCGTCCGCGGCGGCCGGCGCACCGGCCTGCACGACCTGGCCGACGCCTCCGCCGGACGGCTGACCGTCGAAACCCTGGAGATGACCGACCCGCAGCAGATCGCGGCACTGGGCGAGCGGCTGGCCCCGCGCAGCCTCGACCTGCTCTTCGTCAACGCGGCCATCACCCGCGGCGACCTGCCGATCGGCGAGGTCCCGACCGGTATGTTCACCGAGGTCATGGTGACCAACGCGCTCGGCCCGATGCGCGTCGTGGAGGTCCTCGGCCCGCTCGTCGCGCCGGCCGGCACCATCGGCGTCATGTCCTCCGACCAGGGCAGCATCACACTGAACACCGACGGCGGACAGGACCTGTACCGGGCCAGCAAGTCCGCGCTGAACCAGCTGATGCGCTGCTACGCCGCCCGTCACGCCACCGGCACCCGGACCCTGCTGCTGATGGACCCGGGCTGGGTGCGCACCGAACTCGGCGGCCCCGATGCCGACCTCAGCGTGGAGGAGAGCATTCCCGGCGTCGCGGAGACGATCGAGCAGCACCGGGGAAAGCCCGGCCTCCACTTCGTCGACCACCAGGGGCAGGTCGTCCCCTGGTAGCCGTCCCCTGGTAGCCGCGGGAGCAGCCCCCGGAACGGGACAGGTACTGCCACCGACGGCCCCGACACGGCCTGCGCGGCGTGCGGGCTGCTGGTGGCGACCCGGATCGACGACTGCTCGTTCTGGCAGGCGGCGCGGCTCGCGCCGGACGCCATACGCCGCATCCACGGCGGCGGGGCCGTAGCCGCACCGCTCCCGATGGCGGAGGGCAGGAGCATGCCTCCCTTCGAGCCGGCCACCGGCTGGGGGTCGTCGACGGAGTCGGACCCCCGGTGGTCGTGGAGCCCGCAGTGGGAGGCAGCGGCCGGCCGGGCGCTCGCCCACCTCCTGGTGGCCTCGGAGGGCCGGCCGGTGACGGTCCCGGACGGCCTAACCGGGGAGGTGTTCCGGGCCGCTTGCGGCCTGGTTGCGCACCCAGAGCGAGCGCCGGCCGGCCGTGGAGCCGGAGCCCCAGAAGAGGACCTGCTGGGCCGCGGAGCCGGTCGCCCTCCACCTGTTCGGCGGGGAGGCCCTCCTGACGCAGGACCCTTCTTCCGGAGGCTGGACGTGGACGGGCAAGGGCGCCGACGGATCGCACGGCACGGCGGGCGGCGGCACCCGGTACGGCACCAGGGAGGAGGCCGCGGCCTACATGGGCGCCTTCCTCCGGGAGCACGGCAGCTGACCGCCCGCCGCTGTTCTCCCGGCCGGCGGAGCGCCCGGGCTGGGGGACGGCGGCGGCCGCGGCAGCCCGGCACCGTGACCCGCTTCACCCGGGACGGCTCAGGGGACTTCGCGCACAGGGCGGTCAGGTGACTCCTGCTGCTGCCACGCCCGAGGCCACCCGCCGGATGGCGGAGGCGGCCCCACGATCCCGAGATCACGCCGCGCACATGCGTAGAACGCGTCCCGGGCCTGGCTGATCTGCCGTTCCGCCCGCGACCACCCGGCAGGATCCGTCCGCAGTCCCCGCGCGTACAACTCGAGGTTCCACACGGCTTCGTGCCACGCACGAGCCGCACCGATGGTTTGGGCATCCCCCACCAGCAGGACCGCCTCCCACTCGGAGGCACGTCGGGACTCGGCCTCGGCAAGCCGCGACAGACCCTCATCCGGTTCCAGAGGATCTGCGACGTTCTCGAAGCCCCTCGCCGCCCCGATGCGCTGTGCGATGCGAAGCTGGGCCTTCAAGGTGTTCGCATAGGTCATGTAGGTGTGGAACCGCTTCTCGTCCCACCGCTCGGCTCTCGCCCGTCGCCATCGGCTCCGCTCCGTGAGGCTTGCCGCGAGGTACGAGCCGACGGCTCCGACGACGACACCGGCCAGAGCCGGCAGCTGGTCCCACAAGGCCATCGGTTGGTTCCCCCTCCACAGCCATGGCGGCGAGGACCACCGTCCCATGACCGGGGGTCCAGGGGTAGGTGGCATTGCGAGGACACCGCGCATCAGGCCGCCAGGACCGGTGCGACTGCCGGTCTCCCGGCCCCGGGGGGAGCTGCTCCGGCAGGCTGCAACGAGAACGATCCGCCCGTGGACCCGGGCGCCGGCCCGGGGGCACGAGCCACTCGCCGTTCGGCGGCAGCCCCGAGGAGCGGGATCGGCCGCCCTCGGGGTTCCGCCCGTCCGGGCCTACGCGGGCTCGGTGGTGTCCGCGCGCTGGGCGGGGACGCCCGGGCCGCGGTCGTGCTGCAGGGCCCGCAGATCGGCGAACATCCCGGGTGCCGCGGTCAGTTGCTCGAACGTCCCCTCCTGGATGACCCGGCCGTGGTCGAGCACCACGATCCGGTGCGCCACCTTGGTGTTCTCCAGGTTGTGGGTGACCAGCACCGTGGCGCAGGTCTTCGCGATCTCCCCGAGGCCGGTGAAGATCCGGTGCTCGGCCCGCGGGTCCATCGCACTGGTCGGCTCGTCGAGGATCAGCAGCGTGCCGGTCCGCGCCCGGTGGAAGGCGGCGGCGGTGACCACCCGCTGCCACTGTCCCTCGCTGATCTCCGCCCCGCCCCAGAACTCCTTGGCCAGCAGGGCGTCCAGGCCGCCGGGCAGTTCGCCGATCACCTCGTCGGCGCCGGTGGCGGCGGCCGCCTCCAGCACCGCGGTGTCGCCACGCTCGCGGGGCTGCCCCAGGGTGATGTTCTGTCGTACCGTCAGTGGCCAGTGCGTGAAGTCCTGTTGGACGAGCGCCGTCTCCCGCCACAGCAGGTCCGGGTCCATGTCGCGGGTGGAGACGCCGGACCAGGTCACCTCCCCGCCGCCCGGGAGGGTGAGGCCGCACAGCAGCTTCATCAGCGTGGACTTCGCCGCCCCGTTCACGCCGACCACGGCCACGATCTCACCCCGGTGGACGCGGAAGTCCACCCCCTGGAGCGCCGGCCGGTCCGAGCCCGGGTAGGTGAAGGTGACACCCCGCGCCTCGATCACCGCCGTCGCGGCCGGCGGCGCGAGGGCACCGCGGTCGAGGCGCTGCGCCCGGGCCATCGCGATGAACTTCTGCCAGTCCCCGACGTACAGGCCGGTGCGGTGGACGGCGGCGCTGTAGTTCGCGGCGGTGTGGAGGTCGCCGGCGGCGGAACGCAGCGCGATGACCGCCGTACCGGCCGAGGCCAGCGAGACGTGACCGTTGGCGAGGAGCCAGCCGAGGCCGCCCCAGACCAGGAACGCGCCCACGCCGGACGCGACGGCGCCGTACAGGCCGAGCACCGCACTGCGCCGGGCGGCCTCGTCGGTGGCGTCGGTGACCTTGGCCGCGGCCCTGCGGTGGATCCGCAGCAGGAACGGGGAGATGGTGTTGGAGCGGACCTCGGCGGCGCAGCGGCGGTCGCACAGGTGCCAGCGCAGGACACTGGCCGCCCGGGCCGCCCCGAACGTGGACATCACCGCCCGGTAGAAGGCGTTGGCCGCCGCCGTGCGCGCCATGGCCTGCGGGATCACCGCGAGGACGAGCAGCGGGAGCAGCACCGGGTGGATGGTCCCGATCACCAGGCCGGCCGCGACGAGGCCGGCGGTGTAGCCGATGACGTCGCGGGTCTGTGAGAGCAGGTCGCGGGTGGCGCTCGCACCCCGGTCGCCGGCGTCCCAGGCCGCCTGGAACTTCGGGTTGTCGTAGGCGGCGAGCTCGGCTCGGGTGGCCGCGTCGATCAGCTCCAGCTCGGCGGCCCGGGCGATCTTCGGGCCGATCCGGTCGGCGGCCCACTCGCTCGCGATACGCAGGAGGGCGGCCGTCCCGGCCATCGCCGCGAGGAACGTCACGGACGGGATCGAGCGGGCCAGCCGGTCGGCGATGGTGCCGGTGCCGGCCACCAGTTGGGTGATCATGCCCGTGGTGGCCAGCAGGCCGAACCCGGAGGCCGCCGCCGAGGCGACCGCGCAGGCCAGGAGCACGACCAGGGCGGGCCGGTCGGCCTGCCGGCCGAGGCGCAGCGCCAGGACCAGCAGCCGGGGCAGGGCACGGGCGGTGGCCCGCAGGGTGTTCTTGGTGCCGTCGATGATCTCGGCGTCGCTGCCCGGGGGCTGCCACTCCATCATCGCGGAGTCGTCGGTGTCGTCGGTGTCGGCGATCTCGTCGGCGGTGTCGGCAGTGTCGGCGGTGTCGGCAATGTCGTCGGCGCCGGGGACGTCGGCGAGGTCGGCGGTGTCGGCGCTACCGGTGTTCGTCCCGGTCGGAGTGTTCAAGCGACGGCCTCCCCGCTGCGTGACCGCCCGGCCGGGCGCTGCAGGCGGTCCCGCCGGAGACCGGCCGGCGACGCCGCGATAGGTGAACTCGCTTGCTCTGCAAGGGATTTGATCGTCTTCCAGGGGTGGCTCATGGCGTGGATCCTGCCGCTGTTCGATCGCACCGTTCAACCCCGGCGGTTCCGGGCGAGCCCGGGCCGAACAGCCCGATTTCGATTCGGCCGGGCGGCCGCCGCACCGGACGGAGGCGTTGGCCCCCTTGGCCTCAGCAGTCTTCAGCCGTCTTCCGGTCCTTGGGCGCGAGCCCCGGCGCGCGGG
>NZ_JBEYVJ010000423.1:0-5570 GCF_040643935.1 Kitasatospora sp. NPDC047058
GTGCCCGATGCGGGGCTTGAGCCGGCCGCGCACCCTGGTCCTCGCGGCCGTGGCCTGGCTGCTGGCGGCGCTCTTCCTGCTCCCCTACCTGGAGATGGTCGTCACCGCCCTGCGCCCGGCCGACGAACTGCGCGACGCGACCTACCTGCCGAGCCACTTCGCCTGGTCCAACTTCGTCGGCGTCTGGCGCGAGTCCACCCTCGGCGGCAACCTGCGGGTCACCCTGCTGGTGGCCGGCGGCTCCACCCTGCTGGCGCTGCTCGTCGCGCTGCCCGCCGCCTACTACACCGCCCGCATCCGGTACCGCGGCCGCAGGCTCTTCCTGCTGCTCGTCCTGGTCACCCAGATGTTCCAGCCGACCTCGCTCCTGGTGGGCCTCTACCGCGAGTTCTACCAGCTGCACCTGCTCAACTCGGTCTGGACGCTGATCCTCTGCAACGCCGCCTTCAACCTGGCCTTCACCGTCTGGATCCTCACCGCCTACATCGGCTCCATCCCGGTGGAGCTGGAGGAGGCCGCCATGATCGACGGCCTCGGCCGGCTCGGGGCGCTGCGCCGGGTGACCCTCCCGCTGGCCATGCCCGGTGTGGTCACCGCGGTGATCTTCACGTTCATCTCGGCCTGGAACGAGTTCGTGATGGGCCTGACCCTGTCGACCGAGCCGGACAGCCAGCCGCTGACGGTCGGCATCAGCAGCTTCATCGGCAACTACACCGTGCAGTGGAACTACCTCTTCGCCGGTTCGGTCGTCGCCATCGTGCCGGTCGTGGTGCTGTTCGCCTTCATCGAGCGCCAGGTGGTCTCCGGGCTCACCGCCGGCTCGGTGAAGTAGCCGCCCGCGCACACGCCGCACCCGGCCACGAGGCCGTACGCCGCCAAATCCCTTCCGGAGCCCCGGCCTTGAGCCGGGGCTCCGGCATGCCGCCACCATTGACATGTACGCCGCCCGCTGTGAATGTTGCTCCGAAGCTCGGATTTTCGAGCAGTTTCGCGCAAGTACTGAACAGCTATCGACAGTCACCGCGCAGCCGACAGGAGAACGCACCGTGCGCCTGCTCCGACACCACCTCCGCGGGGCCGCCCTCGCCGCGGCCGTCACCAGCATCGCCGCCCTGGCCGGCCCCACCGTCCCGGCCCGGGCCGCGACCCCCGGCTCCGCCGTCCTCGACGCCGGCCACCGGAACGCCACCTGGCAGAGCCCGCGTTACGCCAAGGGGACGCTCGGCGGCGCCGCCGACTGCCCGCCCGCCGCCCAGGACCCGGCCGGCGCGGTCTGCGACCACTTCGACCTCACCGTCGACGTCCCCGCCGGGTACTGGGACGACAACCCGGAGGGCGGCGTCCCGCTCTCCATCCAGTGGCAGACCCCCACCGACGACTTCGACCTCTACGTCTACGACGCCGACGGCAAGCAGGTCGCCCAGAGCGCGGGCACCGCCGACCCCGAGTCGACCGTCATCCCCCGGGCCTCGGGCACCTACCACGTCCTGGTCGTCCCCTACGACGTGCACGACAACGCGTACACCGGCCGGGCCTACCTGCCGCAGACCGACGACGCCGGCGACCTCACCTCCTTCGGCGGCTCCGGGGGCAGCTACGACATCGCCGCCGGCACCCTCAAGGCCAAGGTCGACTTCCTCGCCGACGACCAACTGCGCCTGCGCGCCGCCCCGGACGGCGTCCTCACCGACCCGGCCGGCCCCACCATCATCCGCAAGCAGCCCGAACTGCGTCGGGACACCAGCACGTTCGACAACGGCGCCTACTACGGCATCCGGGCCGGCGGCCTGGTGCTGCGGGTCTACAAGCACCCGCTGCGGTTCGGCCTGTACCGGGCCGACGACCGCACCGCGCTCTGGCAGGAGGACGCCCCGCTGCGCTGGAGCACCAGCGGGATGCGGCAGAGCCTGGTCCGCGGCGGCGACGAGCAGTTCTTCGGCGGCGGCGAGCAGAACGGCGCCTTCTCGCACCGCGACCGGACCGTCCACGTCGCCAACAGCTTCGACTGGAACGAGGGCGGCTACAACAACTCCCAGCCGTTCTACGTCTCCTCGGCCGGCTACGGCGTCTTCCGCAACACCTTCGCACCGGGGATCTACGACTTCGGCTCACCCGTGCGCACCGGGCAGCAGGAACGGCGCCTCGACGCCTACTACTTCACCGGCGACGTGAAGTCGGTGATCGGCCAGTACACCGCGCTGGTCGGCAAACCCTTCATGCCGCCGGTGTACGGGCTGGAACCGGGCGACTCCGACTGCTACCTGCACAACGCCAACCGCGGCGAGCGGCACACCCAGGACGCGCTCAAGATCGCGGACGGGTACGCCGAGCACGGGATGCCGCTGGGCTGGATGCTCGTCAACGACGGCTACGGCTGCGGCTACGAGGACCTGGCGAAGACCGGCGAGGGCCTGCGGAAGAACCACGCCCAGCTCGGGCTCTGGACGCAGAACGGCCTGCCGAACCAGGCCGAGGAGGTCAAGGCCGGGGTCCGGGTGCGCAAGCTCGACGTGGCCTGGGTCGGCAACGGCTACGACTTCGCGCTGAACGCCTGCGACCGGGCCAAGGCCGGCATCGAGGACAACAGCGACGCCCGCGGCTTCGTCTGGCTGCCCGTCTCCTGGGCCGGCGCGCAGCGCTGCGGCGTGCTCTGGAGCGGCGACCAGTCCCTGTCCTGGGACTACATCCGCTGGCAGATCCCCACCTACGCGGGCGCGACGATGTCCGGCATCGCGTACAACACCGGCGACGTCGGCTCCATCTTCCGGCGCGACCCGAAGATGTACACCCGCGACCTGCAGTGGAAGGCCTTCCTGCCGGCCATCATGACCATGGACGGCTGGGCCAAGGACATGGCGGGCAAGGAGCAGCGCGACCAGCAGCCCTGGCTGGACGGCGAGCCCTACACCTCGGTCAACCGCAAGTACCTGCAGCTGAAGGAACGGCTGCTGCCGTACATGTACACCCTGTCGGCGGAGGCCACCCGGACCGGCATCGGCGCGGTACGGCCGCTCGCGCTGGAGTACCCCGGTGACCCGGCGGCGCTCGGGCCGGACGCCAGGTACGAGTTCCTGGCCGGGCCGGACTTCCTGGTCGCCCCGGTCTACGCCGACACCTCGGTGCGCGACGGCATCTACCTGCCGGCCGGCACCTGGACCGACTACTGGACCGGCAAGGTCTACCAGGGCCCGACCACGGTCAACGGCTACTCGGCACCGCTCGACACCCTGCCGCTGTTCGTCAAGGGCGGTTCGATCGTGCCGATGTGGCCCGAGGGCACGCTGTCCTGGCAGAACCGCGACAAGGGCGAGCTCGACTACGACCTCTACCCGCAGGGCGACTCCTCCTACACGCTGTACGAGGACGACGGCGTCACCCGGCAGTTCGGCGCGGGCGCCTCGGCCACCCAGCGGGTGGACGTCCACACCGACCGGGCCGTGACCGTCGTCCGGGTCGGTGCCAGCGTGGGCGACTACGCCGGCAAGCCGGCCACCCGGGCGTACCGGTTCACCGTGCACGGCAGGCCCGCCCCGCGCCTGGTGGTGACCGAGGGCGGCCCGCTGCCCCGGCTCGACTCGGCGGCCGCGCTCGACTCGGCGGCCGCGGGCTGGTTCTACGACGCCGCGACCGGCGTGACGCAGGTCAGGACGCCGTCCGTCCAGCTCCGCCACCACGGCCGTCCGTCCGGCGGCCGCGGCGCGGTCCAGTGCTTCGGTCAGGCCGGCCGGCAGCGGGCCCGCGGCGTCGTCGGGCCGGACCACCCGGACCTGCCGCCCCTCGACCGTGCCGGTGACCCCGACTCCGGCGGTGGCCGTGAAATCGGCCACCGCCGGAAGGGGCTCGGAGCCGCACCGGGCCCGGGCCGCCCCCACAACGGCCCTCCCGATGGGGTGCTCCGAACGGTGCTCGACGGCTCCCACAAGCCGCAGCACCTGGTCCTCGGTCACACCGGGCGCGGTGGTCAGCTCGGCGAGCTCCATCCGCCCGGTGGTCAGCGTGCCGGTCTTGTCCAGCACCACGGTGTCGATCCGGCGCAGGCTCTCCAGCACCTCGGGACCGCGCACCAGCACGCCCAGCTCGGCACCCCGCCCGGTCGCCGCCAGCAGGGCGGTCGGCGTGGCCAGGCCGAGTGCGCACGGGCAGGCCACCACCAGGACGGCGACCGCCGCGGTGACCGCCGCCTGCGGATCGGCGCCCGCACCGAGCCAGAAGCCCAGGACGCACACCGCCACCGCCAGCACACAGGGCACGAACACCCCGGCCACCGCGTCCGCCAGCCGCTGCGCCCGGGCCTTGCCCGCCTGGGCGTCCTCGACCAGCGCGGTGATCCGGGCCAGCTGGGTGTCGGCGCCGACCGCGGTCGCCCGGACGACCAGCGCGCCGCCGACGTTGACCGTCGCACCGGCGACCTGGTCCCCGGGGCCGACCTCCACCGGCACGCTCTCGCCGGTCAGCAGGCTCAGGTCGAGCGCCGAACCGCCGTCCACCACCACCCCGTCGGTGGCCACCCGCTCGCCCGGCCGGACCACGAACTCCTGCCCGGGCAGCAGCTGTCCGATCGGCAGCATGTGTTCCGCCCCGGACTCCCGGTCCCGGACGCACACCTCCTTGGCGCCCAGCTCGGCCAGCGCCCGCAGCGCGCCGCCGCTGCGCCGCCGCACCCGGCCCTCCAGCAGCCGCCCGGCCAGCACGAACAGCGGCACGCCGACGGCCGCCTCCAGGTAGACGTGCGCGGCGCCGCCGCCGTCCGCGGTCAGCGAGAACGGCATCCGCATGCCGACCGCCCCGGCGCCGCCGAACAGCAGCGCGTACGCGGACCAGCCGAAGGACGCCACCACCCCGAGGCTCACCAGCGTGTCCATGGTCGCGGCCGCGTGCCGCAGCCCCTGCCAGGCCCGCCGGTGGAACCCGGCCGAACCCCACGTCACCACCGGCACCGCCAGCCCGGAGCAGACCCACTGCCAGGCCGGGAACTGCAGCGCCGGCACCATCGACAGCACCACCACCGGCACGGCCAGCAGCGCCGTCACCAGCAGCCGCCGGCGCTCGCCAGGGCCCTCCTCCGGATCCGCCAGGACCTGCCCCCCGGACGCCGGCTCGGCCGTGTACCCGGCCCGTTCGACCGCCGCGACCAGCTCCTCGACCGTCACCCCGGCCGGGTGCAGCACCCGCGCCCGCCCGGTGGCCAGGTTGACCCCGGCGGTCACCCCGTCGATCCGCGCCAGCCGCTTCTCCACCCGGCTCACGCAGGCCGCGCAGGTCATCCCGCCGACCGCCAGGTCCGTACTGACCAGCTCCGCGGCGTCCGCACCCGCGACCGCGCTCACCGGCCCGCCCCCATGTCGTGCCCGCCCATCCCCGGCCTGCCCCCGCCGCCGCTCCCGGGCGTCAGCCCCGGCGACACCGGCCCCGCCCCGCGCCCCACCGCGTACGCCACCACGAACACCACCACCAACAGCAGGGCGAACCCCGCCAACACCCTCACCGACTTCACCTCGCGCGGCATCGGGGTCCCCGGGGTCGTCAAGCCCGACCTGGCCGCGCCGGGCGAGACCATCTGGTCCGCCAAG
>NZ_JBEYVJ010000424.1:0-5566 GCF_040643935.1 Kitasatospora sp. NPDC047058
GCCCTGGGCGCTGGAGAGGCCCATCTCCTGGTAGTCGCCGAGGTCGGTGCCGCCGTCGAGGGAGGTCTGCAGCCAGGGCGTGATGGCCAGGACGCAGTCCGCCAAGGGGTCTTGCGCCGGCGGCGGCGCCGTCGAGGCGGTGCTTCCGGGTACGGCGGCGGTCCCGCCGCTGCACCCGGCCGCCGCCGCGGCCAGGACCAGGCCGACCAGGAGCCGTCTCCGCATGCCCCGCATTGTGGCTCCCGCCGGTCCGTTGCACCAGGCCCCGAACAGCCTTGCCGCGGTGCCGGGTTCACCCGGTCAGTGGCAGACGTCCCGCTGCTGCTCGGCCACGACCTTCTCCGCCAGGGACCCCAGGGCCTTGGTGGACGCGTCCCGGTCGGCGGCGTTCCTCGGGAAGGTGTCCGTGATCACCGTCACCATGACCGCCTTGGAGTGGTCGTCGGCGCAGTACTCCGTCACCCCGGCGCCCGGGCCGGACGCGAGGGGGCCCCGGCCGATCAGGCCCTTCGGGCTGCGCCCGTTGTCGTCCGGCTTGTCGGCATCGACGCGGATCAGGCTGATGCTCAGGGCCTGCTCCCCGTCCACCGAGATCTTGCAGGACACCTGCCCCTCGCCACGCACCTCGCGCTGCTCGGTGCCGGGGTGTTCCTTGGGCAGCAACCGGTCGAGGGGAGTGCCGTCGGCGCGCTGCAGGCCGCAGAGCGTCTGCTTCAGCCCCGGCTCGCCGCCTCCGAGGACCAGGACGGCCCCGGTCACCGCCGCCGCCAGTACGACGGCCACGCCGGCGACCAGCCGGAGCCGTCTCCGCCCTCTGCCGCCGTTTGTCTGACTGTCGGTCATGTATACGCCCCCCGCTCGCTGCTGTGATCGGCGCGAAGCGTACCGCGCCCCCGGCGAGCCGATCATCCGATATTCGATCGGCTTGCCGGGGGCGGAGAATGCCGGGGTAGCGGATGCGCGGCCGGACGGCGGACGCGACGGGGAACGGGGGAGCGGCATGGACCTGCGCGGGCTGGAGCCAGTGCTCGGGGAGGTCCATCCTCCTCGGCGCCGGGTCGGTCACCTGAACGGCGCCCGGCCTGTAGTCCGTGTCGTAGATGAGGCCGGTCAGCGGCCGCACCGTCAGGTCCAGCAGGACGGAGTGATCACGCTTCACCAGGCACGTCTGGTCGTGCCCGCCCGCTCGGAGTCCGCCCGGGTCCTGGCTGGGTTCCCCGGCCTCGCCGCCTCCCGTGTAGCGCACACCGAACGTCCCGCTCGCCCTGTCGGTCAACGGCTTCAGGTCGTTCCGGTCGAGCAGCGACCAGCAGGCGGTGGCGGGCAGAGTCAGCGGATCGCGCGCGGACCACCACAGCCCGCCCCCGGCCGCCGCGACGGCCACGGCCGTCACGGCGGCGAGCACCAGCGGGTGCCGGCGGTACCAGGCCGCCCTGCGCCCGGCGCCGCCGGCCGGGGGCGACGCCGGTGCGTCAGCCATGGAGCGCCCTGCCGAACAGCGTGGCACCGTCGCCGAGCCCGTTCTTGGTCTCGTTGGCGGCCGAGAGGGCCAGGGTGTTGAGGTACGGCTCTTCGAGCCCGGCGGCCCGCCCGGCCTTCTCCACTGCGGCCTGGGCCGCCGCAGCCGCGGAGTTCTTCCCCGCGTCGTAGGCGACCGTCGCGTCGTCGCTCGGGTGCGCCTCGATGTGGTAGGAGTCGCCGATGCTGTCGATGAAGCCGTTCACCGGGTACGACATCCCACCGCCGACCCCGGGAATGTCGCCGAGGACCTTGCCGCCGGTGATCGCCCAGACCGTCTTGGCCCAGACCGCGTTCTGGTCGATCGCCTTGTTGTACGCGTCCGCCTCGGCCTGGGCCTTGACGTAGACCTCGTCCGTCCGCGCCGCCGTGAGGATGCCGGCGACCTCGCCCCCGGGGCGGGCGGCGTTGCGGACGGCGTCACCGAACAGGTCCTTGTACTGATCGCGGTGCTGCATCACGTCCTGGATGTGCGCCGTGGTGTAGGCCTGCTGCGCCTGTGCGATAGCGCCGTAGGCCTCGGGGTTGCGCCCGAGCGCGCCGAGCAGCTTCTCGGTGTTCGCCTGGTCGAGCGCGGCCCGGGTGCCGTGCGTCGGGAGGGTGTTGTCGCCGGGGTTGAGCGCGGCCTGGACGTCGCCCATGTAGACCGCCGTGATGTGGCCGAGACTGCCGGACGTTCCCGCGAAGAGCCCGGACTTGCCCAGCAGCCCGGGACCGTCGCCGTTCCCGAAGCGGTCCACCACCTGCGCCATCACGGCCGCCATCTCCGGCGTGTGCACCGGCAGGGGTGCGTCCGTCGCGTCGTACGCCCGGCCGGTCGTGGCGGCCTCCAGGGCGTGGCCGAGCGCACCGGCCTCCATCGACGCGGCCTTGCCGTGCGGACTGAAGTGGTCGGGCTGGTAGTCCTGGAGGACGGAGTTGAAGCCGGTGCCGGTCAGTTGCTTCAGGTAGGTGTTGGGCTGGCCGGTGGCCTTGACCGTGCCGTCGTCGTTGTAGACCGTGGCCGCGTCGTGGAAGTACTTCGTCGCCGCCGTCGGGTTGTGGCCGAGGGCCTCCAGCGCGCCTGACATCGGGTTGATGCCGGAGCCGTCCTTGCCGAGGAAGAACACCTGGTTGATCGGGTTGGCCTTGCTGACGGCGTCCTCCCACCGGCCCGGGTTCTCCGCACTGAGCTGGGTGACGTGCTCGACGACCGGGTTGAGGAAGTGCGGGTCGTACGTGCCGGTCCGCAGGATGTTGGAGAGGATCTGGTAGCCGTACGGGTTGCCGCCCTGGAGCCGGTCCGGCAGCAGCTGGTACTGGGCGGCGCCGGCCTTGCGCAGCCCGGTCTGCCAGGCGTCGGACAGGTGGGGCACCTTGGCCCCGTCCGTCGCCGTGGCCAGGGTGCGGCCGAGGTTGCCCTGCAGGTCGAGGAGCGCCTTCTTGGTCGCGTCGCTGCCGTAGTAGCCGCCGAACTCGCTCAACGCGCCGTAGGAGCTCAGGAAGCCGTCCGGTCCGGTGGAGCTGTAGAACGCGGTGGCGAACCGGGGATCCCCGGCGTGGCTCTTCACCAGCTGGTTGAGTTCGAGGATCTGGGCCTCCGTCGCCTTGTCCCCGAGCCGCAGCAGGTCGGCCGCCTTCTCGGCCTCCTCCTCCGGCTGTCCCCCGACCGGCTTCGCGTTGAAGGACGTACGGTCGGTGCCGGTGTCCGCCGCGAGGGCGGCGGCGGCCGCGGCATCGGCCGCGGTGGCCCGGGCGACTGCCCTGGCGATCGCGTCGGCCACGCCCGTCGCCTTCTGCCGGTAGGTGTCGGCGTACTCCACGTCCTTCTTGTCCGCCGTGTTGGTCGCCGGCGGCCAGTGGACGCCACCGGTGTCGTCGACCGTCAGCCCCTGGTCGGTTGCCGACTGGAGGGCCGCCTTCAAGTCGGCTTGGGCCCCGGCGAGTTCGGTGTGGGCATCGCGCAGGGCCAGGGCCATGGCACTGGCCTCCTCGAAGGCCGAGTCGATCTCGGTGCGCACCTTCCGGATACCGTCGGCCGCCTGCTCGGCCGCGCTGCCGCGCCAGCCCGAGCCCTGCAGGGGGGTGATCACGTCACCGGTCAGCTCGGAGGAGAACTCCCAACTCCGGACGAGCGATTCGAAGGCACCGGCCACCCGGTCGATACCGGAGAGCGGCGCGGACCGCAGTTCACTGAATTCCACCATGACGAGTCCCCTCAGCTCTTCCCGAAGCTCTGCGCGTTCAACTGCTCGGCGCGCGCGTAGGAGTCGGCGTTGATGCCCAGGAACTCCGACACCCTCCCGAGCGCCGCGTCGAGCGAGTTGACCTGCGCCATCCAGACCTCGTCCGCGGTCCACAGCGCGCCCACCAGCGCCCAACTGCGCGGCAGGTCCTCCGTCGCTTCGTGGAGGCGGTCGAACGGCTTCCGGCCTGCCTGGGTGAACTTCGTCTGCAACGTGGCCGCGTTGTTCGCGGCCTTGCGCAGCGCGTCCGGACTGACGGCCACGGTCGGGCCCCCTGGCGTGCCCGGCGTCGTGGGCGTCCACGACGACGGTGCGGGCGCGCCGGACGCGGCGGCCGCGAGGTCCGGGAACTGCTTCCTTGCCGCTTCCGTCGGATTTCCGGAACTGTCGAAGAGCCACGGATTCATCCGCCGCTCGAAGTCGAGGTCGACCATGTGGAACCCCCCGTTAGGTGACCGTCGAAGGGACGGCCCATCCAACCTGCGGCCCGTTCTCCGTATTCGGAGGAGATTCGGCCGCACCCCGTTGTGCACAGCTTCTGCTGCCGGACGAACGCTTTCACGGGTGCCCACTCCGCCGTGGTGGAGTTGAGCGAACCTTGAGGATCATCGTCCGACCGGTGCGGCCCGGACCAGCGGCCGGCTCGGCCCACAGCACGGCGGCCCCCCGCTCGGCTGTGCGAGCGGGGGGCCGCCGGGAGGCCTCGTGCGGGCGTCAGCTGTGGCTGCCGCCGCGGCGCTTGCGGGCGATCAGGACGAGCGCGCCGCCGAGCAGCACCACGCCGCCGCCGGCCGCGGCGATGACCGGGGTGGAGTCGCTGCTACCGGTCGCGGCGAGCGCCGGGGCGGTGGTGCTCGGCGCCGGGGCGGGCGTCTTGGCCGGGGTGGTGGCCGCGGTCGCGGTCGGGCTGGCGGTCGCGGTGGGCGAGGCCGTCCCGGTCGGCGTGGTGGTGGGGGTCGGCGTCGCGGTCTTGGTGGCCGTCGGCGTCGGGGTCGGCGTCTCGGTCTTGGTCGGCGTGGGGGTCGGGGTCGGGGTCGGGGTGTGGCAGACCTCGATCGTCTTGGTCTCGGTCTTGTTCCAGTCGTGGTTCTTCGGGTCCTCGGTGGTGGTGACCATGAAGGTCGCGCTCACCGGCTTGCTGTGGTCCTTGACCGGGTACGACCCGTGGAACTCCTTGCCGAACTCCTTCTGGTCCAGCACCTTCTCACCGTCGACGGTCAGGCTGACGACGTTCTTCACGCCTGCCTTGTCGCTGTAGTTGGTCAGATCGATCTGGATCTTGTCGCAGCTCACCTGCCAGCTCGGCGTGTGCGCCGAGGCGCTGGTGGCCAGGGCCACCGGGAGCAGGACGGCTGCCGCCGCCGTGCCGGCCAGTGCCGCGCTCCTGATGCCGAACTGCCGCCGCTGTCGCGCCATTTCGTTGTTCCCTCCGAACGGTCCTGTGCAGCAGGCGTGTTGAGTGGTTTTTGACGGTGGCCCGCTACGAGTGTCCGGGGGACTCTACCGGCACTCCCGTCCCGCCCCACACCCCGCGTGCGGCCGGATTTCGCCCGTCCACCCGGCCACGGATGTGCACGACCAGCTCATCATGCCCGCCACCTCGCCGGATGCGGTTCCGGCGAACTTGAATGGACTTCGTCACGCTGCCACGGAGAACGGCGCCCCGGGCGATCAGGTTCAATCACCGAGGGCGCCGCATCGGTCGGTGGACGAAGGGTCAGCTCCGCCGGGCCGCCCGGCGACGGGCCGCCACCACGATCGCGGGGACCTCTACGAGGTGGCGGAGAGCCCGTACGGGGTGCGGATCCTGCTGGGGGACGTGC
>NZ_JBEYVJ010000425.1:0-5538 GCF_040643935.1 Kitasatospora sp. NPDC047058
GGCAGCCCGGCCACGCCCCGGGCCGAGGTTTCGTCAGAACCCCTGATGTGACGGCACCTCCGGCTGCGGCCACGCCTGCGCCAGGCCGCGCACTGCTCGACGTCGGCCGGATCAAGGCCGCCCTCGTCACCGACGCCCGCACCGCCGCGGGGGCCTCCTCTCCCACCCGGAGCCACCCGCCGGCGAGGGCGGGGCATACCGGCCCGCTGCCGACCTCGCCTGCACCGCCGGCATCGGCGACGAACGACACCTGCTGCGCGCCTTCATCGAACGCCACCGCCCTGGCGCTGGCGACGAGCGAACCGCGGCGCAGCTGGCGGCCGGCGCCCGGGTATGGGCGACGGGGTCGACGGCGGAGCCGTCGCCGAATCCTGGCGTGAACGCGCGGTGGGAGCGAAGGGCAGAGTCCGGCGCCCCTGCGTCTCCCGGTTGCGCTACTCTCCGGCAATGCCAGAAGTTGATCAATCTTTCGCCCGGAACCGGCAGGCCACCTCAACCCTCCGCGTCCGCACGGTTGTGGGCATCGTCCTCGGTGTCGCCGCGCTGGTCGGCTGCGACCCGAGTGGTGCCGCCACGACCCCCGCTGAGGGGCCGTCCATACCCGGAAGTGTCGCGGCCAACACGGCGCCGACGGCCTCGACGCCGGTCACACCTACCCCTGCGGCAGGCCCTGCAGCCACTTCACTGTCCTTCAGCTACCACGCGCTGGGGAAGCAGGAGTACATCGACCAGACCCTGTCCATCGGCAACGACGGGCAGGCCAGCGTGGTGCCCACTCTGACGATCACAGCTGTGGACGGCAGCGGCAGGGAACTGCCCGACGTGCAGGTCACCACGGCTTACGGGAGTGACCGGGGCAGTCTCGTCATCCAGCCCGGCGGGGGCTATGACGTTCTGGCCTTCCACGGGGCTGACGCCAAAAATGTCGCCGACGTCAAAGTGACCGTCAAAGAACTTGCCGCGGCGGACCTTCCGGAGAGCGCATCCGGGGTCGAGGCCCAACCGGCGGACGCCGCAGGCAAGCCGCTGACCAAATTCGACCCGTTCGACCAGGTCATCCTGAAAAACCCGAACAGCACGGCCGTATCGGTCCGTATTGTCTATCTGGTCTACGACCAGCCGTCGGCCGGAACGCCCCAGCAGGCGATCGAAGCGGTCCCGATCGGCGGGTTGATCACGGTTCCGCCCGCGGGCACCACGCCTGTGGCCGTGTCCGGAGACGCAAAGTCGGCCGTCCGGAAGTATTCAGGTGGCCCGGCCGTGAGCGTCAAGACCTACTTCTCCCGTTAGCCGGTCGCGCGGGGCCAGCCGGCTCCCGGCCCCGCGCCATCGTGTGGGCATCAAGCCACCGGGCGGTGAGGACGACGAGGAGGGCCTCGATACCCGTCACCGGCTGGTTCCTGGCCGAGGGGCTGCTCACCGCCGCGCAGGCCCGTGCCCTGCCGAACCGCCTGAACGACCTGTGCCACCGTCTCCTTCCCGGGGTCGCCGGCCTGACCGACCTGATGGAGACACCCCGCGCCGCCCTCCAGGGACCGCTCGCCGGACCGGACTACGTCAGCGCGCTCACGGAGCACCCGCCCCCGGCCCGCCGGTCGGCTCGACCGGCGGCCACCGACGTCGTCGGAACACCGGCGAGCCGGCGAGTGACACCGGAGTGACGCTCCGGGCTTGTTCTCGGGTCTGCCCCGGGGCGCCGGGACATGGGAAGGAACGGCGAAGGCGATCCGGGTCGACCGTCGTCGTCGAGGGACGGGTGGCACGCGCTGCCGACCCGGCCGAGCACCGCCGGCACCCCGGGCGTGGCCCGGCGAGCCGCCGTCAGCGTCGCGCCGAGAAGATCGCGATGCCGTTGGGGACCGGTCGTTCCTGGTCGTGGTGGAGGTTGTTGCGGACGACGGCCCGGCCGGTGACGGGGGCGCGGGTGGCGATGGTGGCGGACCCTCCGCCGTCCAGCTGGGAGGCCTGGGCGCAGTCCAGGGAGTGGAGGACACCGGCCAGTTCGCCGAGCGTGAGTCCGGTGGAGGTGCCGGAGCGCCCGTCGGTGGAGAGCAGCCGCAGGGTGTGGCCGCCGTCGGCGATGCCGATGGCCGCGCGGGGTTCGGCGGTGACGTCGTCCAGGCCCGGCAGGGGACGGTGGTCGCGAATCAGCGGGTATGCGCCGAGGGCGAAGGCGAACGGCACCGGGCTGCTGGAGGCGAGGCGGTAGTCGACCGCGGCGGGTGTGCCGGGAGCCAGTCCGCGCAAGGCACGGGCGCCGGCTTCCCGGCCCAGCAGGACGGTGGTGTCCGGATCGACGGGGCCGGTGCCCGGTGCGTCGGAGACCGTCGCGATGCGGCCGTGGCGGATGGTCACCTCGTAGGTGTCGCCGGTACAGGGGGCGGCCCGGTCGTCGTCGGTCCCGCACGCGGCGCGTGCGCGGGAGACCTCGCCCCACTGGGCGGTGAAGGCCCCGATCGAGTCGACGGGCAGGGCGTACTGGTTGAGGCCGCCCAGCACCAGCTCACCCTGTGGGGTGCGGATGCGCCCGTGCAGCACCAGCCGGTCCATCCGGGCCCTGCCGTCCACCCCCACACCGAACACGTCCTCATCGGCGTCACCGAGCGGCTCCGTCCGGCCGAAACGCTGCCCCACGGGCACTGCAGCCTTCAGCGGCCGGCCGTTCAGGACCGACGGGCCGGAGGCGGCACCGGTCGCCGGGACGCCGGGATGCTGCCCCTCGGTCATGTCGAAGAAGTCGCCGTTGATCGCGGCGACGGCCCCGGCCTCCTCCCCCATCCGGGAGACCGTCTTCCGGGCGGCGACCGCGCCGGGGTAGAGCAGGCCGGCGGCCACCCCCGGACGCTCCAGATCCGCCGTCACCACGTGGACCCGGGCGCTCCCCCGCGCGGTGGGAACGGTGAACGCCTCGTAGACCACGCCGGTCGCCAGCTGCTCACGCACCACGGCGGAACCGGCCGGGGCGGCGACGGCCGGGTGGGCCGTGGAGTCCGACCCCAGGGCCACCGAGACCAGCACCAAAGCCGCGGCGACGCTCGTGACAGATCTCATGAGGTCACTATGTGCGGCTCCGGACGGCGTTCCGGCGCAGGCACGGCAACCGGCCGTCAGGAAAGCACCCCTCCGGCGAGCCTGCGGCCCGGGCCACGGTCGGCAGTGACCTGTGCAGGGAATCCGACGCCCACGGCCGACGCGCGGTCAGACGTTCCGGCAGCGCGGCTTCGCCTCCGCCCCGGCGGGGACCGAAGGCCCGCGTACCGGAACTCTTCGGTCGATTTCGGCGTCTTCCGTGGGAGGCTCTCGCATGAGTGCCCGCCCCGGGCGGGTGCGCCGACCGAGGGAGGCGGCATGACGTGGCTTCTGTGCCTGACCGCGCGATGGTGGTGATCAGCGGGGCCTTCGTCGTCGCGTCCGCGGTGGTCCTGCTGCGCCGGTAGGCCGGACGGCACGGCGTGGGGTGTGCGCCGTCTACGATGTCCCCGTCATGATCGTATGCAAGGTGCTCGGCTCGTTCCAGGTCGAGGTCGACGGCCGCACGGTCGATACCGGTGGTCGGCTCGCCCGGATGGTTCTGGTCCAACTGCTGCTCGCCCGCGGGACGGTCGTCCCCACGGAACGGATCATCGGACGGTTGTGGCCGGAGCGCGTCCCGTCCAGCGCACAGACGTCGCTCCACGCCTACATCGCCCGTCTGCGGCGCGTCCTCGAACCGGAGCGGGCACCGCGTACGCCCGCGCGGCTGCTGGTCAGCGCGCCCTACGGCTATGCCCTCGCCGTGGAGCGGGACGCGGTGGACGCCTGGGTGTTCGAGGACCGGGTGGCGGCCTGCTCGGCGGTGGAACTGCCGGCCCACGCCGCCGCCGAAGGCCTGGCCGAGGCGCTGGCGTCGTGGGGCGGACAGCCGTGCGCGGAGTTCTCGGACGAGCCGTGGACCGCCGGCGAACGCGCCCGCCTGGAGGAGGTGCACCGCACCGCCCGCGAACGCCTCGTGGCCGCGCGGCTGGGCTGCGGCCGGGCCGCGCAGGCCCTCGCCGACGCGGGCACGCTGACCCGGGAACAGCCGCTGCACGAGGAGGGCTGGAGGCTGCTGGCCCTGGCTCTGTGGGCCCGGGACCGCCAGGGGGACGCGCTGGCCGCGCTGCGCCGGGCCCGGCACGTCCTCGGCGAGGAACTCGGCGTCGAGCCCGGGCCCGCCCTGCTCGAGCTGGAACAGGCCCTGCTGCACCAGCGCCTGGACGTGCTCCACCGGGCGACCGGGACACCCGCCGCGGCCGCCGCGCGGACCGGGGTGAACACCGCCCTGGCGCCGGCTCGGAGCCCGGTCGCCACCGCCGGGGGCCGGACGCCGACGGTCCTGGCGGCCGACCGGCTCCTGGGCCGCGACGAGGAGCTCGCCGGGCTCGCCGCCGCGGCGGACCGGGCCCGGGCCGGCCGAACGCAGGTCGTCCTGGTCTCCGGCGAGGCCGGAATCGGCAAAACCAGCCTCCTGGACGCCGCCGTCCGCCAACTGCCCGAACAGGGCTGGCTGGTCGGCACCGGACACTGCCCGGAGACCGACGGCGCCCCGCCCGGCCGGGCCTGGTTCGAGATGCTGCCCACCCTGGCACAGGCCGCGCCACCGGGCCCGTACGCCGATGAGCTCGCCCCGCTGCTGGCCCCCGGCACCGCGAGCGACACCGGGCAACCGGACGGCAGCCCCGCCCGGCGCTTCCGGCTGCACAAGGCGCTGCTCGACTGGCTCCGCGAGACCGCCCTGCGGCGCCCCCTGGCGATCGTCCTGGACGACCTGCACCGCGGTGACCAGGAGAGCATCGAGCTGTACCTGCTCTGCGCCGAGCAACTGCGTGACGTCCCCCTACTCCTGGTGGGCTCGTACCGCACCGGCGAGGGCGACCTGACCGGGGCCCTGGCGCGCCTGGCCGCCTGCTCGCCGCTCCGGCTGGCCCTCGGCGGGCTGTCGGACGCCCAGGCCGTGGAGCTGCTGCACCGCGGGGCGGCCGACCTGAGCGACCACGCCGCCGCGGCGCTGGCCGAACGCGCCGGCGGAAACCCCTTCTACCTGCGCGAGAGCTCGCTCCTGATGGCCGGTGAGGGCGAGCGACAGGCGCTGGCCCGCGTCCCGCAGGGCGTCCAGGACGTGCTGCGGCGACGGCTCGCCCTGCTCGCCCCGACCGTCACCGCCGGGCTGCGGCTGGCAGCCGTCGCCGGACGCGAGGCCCCGGCGGCCCTGCTCGTCCACGCGGCGGACGACGCCGAGCAACTCCTCGACGCCCTGGACGCGGGTGTCACCGCCGGACTGCTCACCGAGCCGCGCCCGGGCACGGTCCGCTTCACCCACGCCCTCGTGCGGGACGCCCTGGAGGGAGACCTCACCCGCCTGCGGCTCGCCCGGATGCACTCCCGCCTGGGCCGGGCCCTGATCGCCCTCGGCTCCGACGACGTCGCCGCCACCGCTCACCACCTCCTGCGGGCGGCCGCGGTCGTGACCGCCGACGCCGGGCCCGCCGTCCACCACGCCCGGCTGGCCTGCGAACAGGC
>NZ_JBEYVJ010000426.1:0-5462 GCF_040643935.1 Kitasatospora sp. NPDC047058
CGCCGTCTACCCCGACGACACCACCCGGCAGTTCGCCAAGTCGGTGATCGACGCCGGCGACGCGTTCCGCTTCGACATGTCGGACCAGACGCCCGAGACCGGCCACGCCCAGCAGGATCCGGGCGGGGTCGGTCCGGTAGGCGTGGGGGCTGCCGGTGAGCCGCTCGGTGGTGAGCGACTCCCGCAGCTTCACCACCTTGGGGTGGGTGGCCCAGGAGGTGGTCAGGCTGAGCCGGAGCAGCCGGTGCCGCAGCCCGAAGTGCCGGGCGGCCGCCACCGCGTCGTACAACCGGTCGAAGTCCCCGGCCAGTTCGGTGAGCACGTACTCGAACAGGGTGCCGCCGGCGGGTCGCTCCGCGGGCGGGTCGGTCTCGAACTCGTGGCGCAGGAAGTCGTCCAGCGCGTTCTGCCAGGACCGCTCGGCCGGGTCGCCGGGCAGCAGGCGGCGCAGCCGGGCCGCCAGGTGGCGGGCGCGCGGGCGGTGGCGGGCGGCGCCGAGCCGCTCCTCGTCGACGGTCAGCACCGTCCTGGCGTACAGGCACCGCAGACCGGCCTCCAGGTGGAACACGGCCGCGCGGTCGTCCAGCCGGCGGGTCGCCGGGTCGGTCCAGCCGGCGGCCCGCTCCCGCAGCGCCGTCGGAAGGCGGCTCAGGGCCGCGTCGGTCAGCAGGAGCAGCCGGTCGCCGGCCTCCTGGCGGTCGCCGGCCGGGAGGCGTTGGCCGGCCCGGCGGGCCAGGAGCAGGGCGAGCGCGGCGGGTGAAGTGCGGCGGCGTACGGTCAGCGGCTGGAGCCACACCGGCACCGGAGTGGCGCCGAACTCGGCCAGGTACTGGGCCGCGGTGAGACCGTGACGGCTCTCGAAGCCGGCGGGGTCGAGGCAGAACGCCGCCTCGGAGAGCGGGAGTCGCAGCAGCACGTCGGGGGCGAGTGTGGCGAGGCCGGTGAGTTCGACCCGGGGCAGCGTCATGAACGCGAACAGGGCCCAGCCGCCGTGCCGGAGCAGGGCGGTGGCGCCCTCGCCGTCGATCCGGCGGGCGTTGTGCGGACCGATCCGGCCGATCCGGTCCGTGAGGGCGCCGCCCTCGTCGAGGGCGAGCAGCGCGGACCGGTACCGGTCGGTCGCCCAGAGCGCCGTCGCCAGCACCCGGTCGGGGCCGGTCTGTGCCAACTGGGCTGCGCGCTCGTAGAGTTCGGCGGACAGCTCGGCGAGGGTGCGGTCCCTTCCGGTCCGCACCCACCAGATCCCCGCCCAGCGGGTCTCCTCCCGGAGGTCGTCGTACAGGACCCGCTCGGGCAGCTGCCCGCTCTCGTTGACGCTCGCGACGAAGTCGAGGAACCGGCCGACGCGTGCGCGGAAGTGCAGCGACCTGAGGACGGTCCACGGCCGGTCCGGCGCCCGGACCGGTACGCCGTGCGGGCGTCCGCCGTCCTGGTAGGAGGCCACGGCGTAGCCGCGGTCGCCGTGGCGCGCGGGCTCGTACCGTTCGCGCACCCCGGCCGGCGGGCCCGGGGTGCGGCGGCCGAGGCGGGCGGCCAGCTCCCGCTCGGCCTCGGCCATCCGGGCGCGCACCGCCCGGGTCAGCGTCCGGGTCAGCTCCTCCAGTTGCGCGTCGGTGGGGGTGCCGACCACGCGCACCGTGATCGGGATGTGGCAGTCGACCCGCACGGTCAGCGGCCCGTGGCGGTCACCACGCTGATCACGCGGACTCCGCCGAGGTGGCGGCCCTGCGGGGTGCGCTGGACGAGGTCGAACGCGTGCACGGTGCCGATCGGGTCGTTCGGGTCGAGTTCGACGTGCAGCTTCGCCTGCGTGTGGCGGTGGTGGTTGTCCCGGTTGAGCGGCAGCCGCGGGCCGCGGTGCCCGCCGTCCGTCTCCAGGTCGTACTTGAGCGGCTCGGTGGACAGCCGCAGCGGGACCGGCTTGCCCTCGCCCGTGTCGATGACCAGGTGGTTCTTCTCGTCCCGGGTGATGTCGCGCCGGGAGAGCAGGACGTTCTGCAGGCCGGCCTCGGCCAACTCGCCCTTGCCGAGCGTTTCGAGTACCAGGACCGACTCCTTGACCCCCTTCGGCAGCGGGCTGACGCGGAAGGCCATCGCGGGCAGCCGCCGCATCCCCTTCGCCACCGCCCACAGGGTGATGTTGCGCTGGCCCTGGTGGGGGTCGCCGCAGATGTCGAAGGTGTCCGTACCCGGCGTCAGGTCCTTGCCGTCGAAGGGCGGGTCGGCGAGGTTGCTGTCCTGGAAGGCGTTGGCGAACAGGCACAGGTGCCCGCCGTTGGAGGAGACGGCGAGCTGGGCGGCGGTGGGCGTCCACGGGCCGCAGTCGAACACGACGCCGTTCGGCGCGGTCTGGGCCGGGGGGACGGTCTGCGGGGCGCTGATGAAGTCGGCGATCGCCTGGGCCGGGCTGGTCAGCCCGATCTGCGGGGACGACACGTACGCGTGGACCCGGACGAACGGCAGGGCGGCGCTCCCGAGGTTGCGCACCCGGACCTTGATGACGCTGGGCTGGTCCACCTCGGCCGTGGTGTCGTCGGGGCGCGGCGGGTCCAGCCAGATGCTCTCGTTCTTCCAGGCGTCGTGGCAGGAGTCGAACGGGCGGGAGCCGTTGTCGGCCGCGGCCACCCGGATGTAGAGGTTACCGGCCATGCTGCTCTCCTTCGGCGTACGGTCGGGTCGTTCAGTCGGCGATGTACGAGATCTGGAAGCCGGCGAGGGTGATCACGTCGGCGGCGACGGCGCTGTCCACGGTCGCCAGGAGGAAGTAGCGGAACTGGCTGAGGTTCACCCGGGCCAGGTTCTGGTCCGTGATGGTGTCGGTGCGGTCGAACGGGTTGGTGTCCGGGGAGACCCGGACCAGCCGGTCGGGCGGGGTGCTGGCGGCGGGGACCAGCGGAGCCCGCAGCAGCGAGATCCGGACGATCGCCGTCGCCCCGGTGTTGGTGCCCAGTGCCCGCAGCGACAGCAGCCTGACCTGGTCGGGCAGCGGGATGTTCATCAGGCCGAAGACGCTCGCCGCCCCCTGCGGCCGGACCGCGATCCCGGTCTGGTCGTGGCTCCAGCCGGGCGTCGGCGCGACCGGGACGAGCGCCGGGCTCAGCGTGATCGAGGTGGGCTTGGCCGGCGGGCGGACCGACAGGGCGGCGATGGCCGTGTCGAGCTGGCCGACGGCCGTGGACACCGCCCCGAGGTCGTTCTCCAGGGTCCGGAACCGGACGTTGAAGCCGGTCGGCCCGCCGGCCTGCACCCGGTCGACGTTGTCGATCCAGTCCGTGTGGTGGAAGGTCGGGGTGAAGCTGACTCCGCTCATGGGCTCGCCTCCTTGGCCCGCCGCGGCGGCCCGCTGCGGACACGGAACTTCGGGAAGGTGTGGTCGGGGTTGGCCGCCAGGGCGTCGCCGCGGACCTCGATGACGTGCTCGCCGATCGCCCGGGTGCTCACCTCGACCCCGATCGGGTGCAGGGTGTTGAGGATGTTCATGATCAGGTCGTACTGGTCCTTGGAGATGACCGTGTCCGCCGGGAGTTCCGGCCGCAGCCGCACCTCGAAGGTGTAGGGGGCGAGTCCGGCGCCCAGCAGGTAGGCGGCCTGGACCCAGACCCTGCCCGCCCGCACCCCGGTCAGCCGCGGCGTCGGCTGGGTGGTGGTGTTCCAGGCGGCCAGGCCGTCCGCCGGCGCGCCGGACGCCCAGTCGAGGCGGGCGTCCGCACCGACCGCACCGGGCGGCGGCACGACCCGCAGGTCCACGGACCCGCCCTCGGCGACGGTGTCCGGGCCCTCCACGGCGACCAGCGGCTCCGCCGCGTGCCGCAGCACCACGTCGGAACCGGCCCGCCGGACGTGGCCGAAGCCGACCGCGTGCGCCGCCGCGGCGAGCCGGCCCGGGGGGAGGCCGCCGTGCCGGACGGTGAGCCCACGCCCCTGGGCGGCCGGTGCGTCGCCGCTCGGGTCGAAGGCGGCGGCCACCGTCAGCCGACCGGTGATCCGCTGCCGGTCCAGCTCGGCCAGCAGGGCGTCGAGCCGCCTGGCCGTCCCGTACTGCACGAGATGGTGGTCCGGGTCGGTCCCGTAGTCCGCGCGGGGGTCGTCGTGCCGGGTCAGGAACACCGGGTCGAAGTCCGGATCGGGCCCGCCGACGACGCTCGCCGGCGCGCCGAGGGTGCCGTCCGCGGCGATCTGCGCACCGTCGGCGAGTTCGGCCGGCCCGGCCCGGAGGGTGCGGGTGGCGCCGAGCGTGTGGCCGCCCCGGCTGACGTCGACCCTGACCACCACGCCGCCCGGAGCGGTGGCCGTCAGGGTGGCCGTCCCCGCCGGTCCCTCGGTGACCGTGGCCCGGCCCGGACCGCACGGGACGGTCAGCCACCGCACGAACGCGTCCGCCGGAAGCGCCGGCCGGACGGCCAGCTGCACGGCCGAGCCCACCGTCAGCCGGGTGGGCCCGTCGCCGGGCGGGGTCAGGTCGATGCCGAGGCGGTCGCCGACCGCGCACGCGGCGTACACCAGGCCGGCATCGCCGAGGTACCGGACGAAGTCGAAGCCCGCCCGGTGGGCGAGCGCCGCCAGCCGGCCGGTGGGCAGGGTGCTGTGGCGGAGCATCAGGGCGCGTCCGGTGGCCCGGAGGTCCTCGGCCCGGGGATCGAAGCCCGAGTCCAGCTGCAGCCGCCCCGCCGGAGCCTCGGCCGCCACCAGGCCGGCCAGCCGGTCGAGCGGCTCCTCGACGACGAGCTGGACGAGGTGCGGGTCCGGCGGCGGCTCGTACGGCCGGAGGTCGCGCGGCGGCGGAGGCGTGTAGTCGACGTCGGCCCGCGCGAGCCGCAGCAGGTACGCGGGATCGAAGAGCTGCTCGTCGGCCGCGGTGCCGACGACGTCGGCCTCCGCCACCCGGCGCCGGCCGTCCCGGTCGATGGCCTCCCCGGGCAGCAGGCTCACCGGCAGGACGGTGACCACGTGGGTGCCCCGCACCACCCGCCGGTTGGTGTCGTCGACCACCAGCGGGTCCTGCACCGGCCCGATCGGGCCGACGGCGGTGTTGAGGGCCTCGGTCAGGCCGGCGGGTGTCGGCAGGGTCCACCGGCGGAAGATCCGCAGCCGGCGGCAGTAGTGCGCGTCGCTCTCGCCGAGGGCGGGGAAGAAGTCCGCGCGGGCCGCCGAGGACAGCCGCACCTCGTCGATCGTGCCGAGGAACCCGCTGCCTCCGGGACCGATCAGCAGCGGCGCGGTGTTCCCGACCGCGCCGAAGGAGCCGCCGAGGGGCTTCCGGTCGCGGGGCCTCCCGTCGACGAACAGGGTGACCCGGCCCGCACCACGGTCGAGTACCGCCGCGACATGGCTGAACCGGTCCGTCGGCAGGGTCAGGTCGGCGAACAGCTCCACGGTGGTGGCGCCGTCGCCCACGGCGAACCGGAGGTTCCCGGGCAGCCCGCGGCCGAAGTCGCCGGTGCCGAGCACCCAGCCGGCCCGGG
>NZ_JBEYVJ010000427.1:0-5458 GCF_040643935.1 Kitasatospora sp. NPDC047058
GCCGATCGGGCCGCCCGTGGTCGGTGGCCAACCTCCGTGATCGGATCATGTCCCGGGCGGTGCTCGACGCCGAGCTGACCGCCGAAGCCGCGGCCGACCCGGCTCACCGGGCCGGAGCCGGTCTGGACGTACCGGGGCCCGGAGGCGATGACGCCGGAGCGGTTGAGCGCACGGCCTGTCCAGCCGGTCTTCCTGTCCCGGTCCGGGCTCCAGGTGCTCGACCCGGCCTCGGGCACGGTGCAGCGGACGCTGGAGTTCCCGGTGCCCAAGACGGACTGGCCGAGCGACCTCGACGTTCCGGACAGCCGGGTGGTGGTCGGCGGCGACCGGGTGTTCACCAGCTCGCACGGCCACGTCGACGGCCGCCGGCTCGGCGACGGGACGGCGCGGTGGAGCATGCCGCTGCCGGAGGAGCTGGGCAGCACCATCACGCTGTTCGGCTGCGACGGGGACGTCGTCTACGGCCGGGCGGAGTCGAAGCCGTTCAGCCCCGACGGCACCGAGAACCTGTTCGCGGTGCGCTACCCGGATCTCGCCGTGCTGTGGAGCCGTCCCTCCGCCGGCGAGCACCCGCTCTCCCCGGTCACCTCGGCCGACGGCCACGTCCCGCTGCTGGAGTCCTCGGGCGCGACCCGCCGGCTGGTCCTGCTGGACACCGCCACCGGCAAGCCGGTCTGGGCGGTGCCCGCCGAGGAGAGCACGAGCTGGGCCGTCGCGAGCGGGCAGCACGTCTACACCAACGGCGGGCCGACCGGGCTGCGGGCCCTGCGGCTGAAGGACGGCACGCCGCACTGGTCGGTGGCGCCGGGACCGTCCGAGGAGTGGCGCTGTCTGCCGCCGGCCGCCGACGGCACCCGGGTGTTCGTCCCCCGCGACGACGGCGTGGTCACCGCGTACGCGGCGGAGACCGGCGCCAGGCTCTGGTCGCACCGGCTGCCGTTCCGGCTGGACCGCCGCAGCCGGCTGCTGGCGGCCGGGACCGACCTGTTCGTGCCGGGTCCGGCGGCCGCCGGCGTCCGTGCGCTCGACGCCGCCACCGGGGAGGAGCGGTGGACGTTCCGCGACTCGGGCCCGGGCGTCGACGTGTGGTCGCTGTCCGTCGACGCCACCCACCTCTACGCGGGTCACGACGACATACTGCACGCCCTTCCGCTGGCCTGAGGCCGTGGCGGCGGAACCCGCGCCCCGGGCGCGGGCACGCCGGAAAAGGCCGCACGCGTGACCGGCCCCGGCGGGCAGGATGGGCGGATGCAGGTACACCCGATCTCGCCCGACCGGCTCGCCGAGCTCCTCGCCGACCGCATCACCGCGCTCCCGGGGGCCGGCGAGCGGTGGCTGCGGGTGGCGGTGGACGGCGCCGCCGCGGCCCGGCCGGGGGCGCTGGCGGACGCCCTGGTCGAACCGCTGCGGCTGCGCGGGCGCCCGACGCTGCGCGTGTCGGCGGCGGGCTTCCTCCGCCCGGCCTCGGTGCGGCTGGAGTACGGCAAGCAGGACGCGGACGCCTTCCACGACCTCTGGCTGGACGACGGCGCCCTGCTGCGCGAGGTGCTGGACCCGCTGGAGCCCGACGGCAGCGGCCGCGTCCTGCCGTCGCTGCGCGACCCGGTGACCGACCGGTCGACCCGCGCGCCGTACACGGCATTGCCGCCCGGCGGGGTGCTGCTGCTGGACGGCGCGCTGCTGCTCGGCCGCTGGCTGCCGCTGGAGCTGACCGTCCATCTGGCGCTGTCCCCGGCCGCGCTGGCCCGCCGGACGCCGCCGGAGGAGCGGTGGACGCTGCCGGCCTTCGCCCGCTACGAGGCGGAGACCGTCCCCGCCGAGGCCGCCGACGTCACCGTCCGGGTCGACGACCCGCGCCACCCGGCCCTGGTCGGCTCCCGGTAGGCCCGGCGGTCCCGGCCTCCGGTGCCGGCCCGCGCTGGCAGTACGGGCACCAGTACGCCACGCGCTCCTGCGGCGGGGCGCCCTGGCCCGCCGTCAGCACCTGGGTCCCGCAGCGCGGGCAGGGGCGCCCGGCGCGCCCGTAGACCCAGTGCTGGTGGCCGCGCCGGGTGTCGCCGGTGGTGACGTGGCCGGGGCGCAGCCGGTTGGCGTCGAGGATCTGCCGGGCCCGTTCCACCAGCCGGTCGGGGCGCGGCAGTTCGCCGACCGGGGTCCACGGGGTGACGCCGGCGAGGTAGCAGAGCTCGTTGGCGTAGACGTTGCCGATGCCGGCCAGGTTGCGCTGGTCGAGCAGGGCCTCCGCGACGGGCCGGCCGGGGTGGGCGAGGAGCCGGCGGACGGCTTCGGCCGGGTCCCAGTCGGGGCCCAGCAGGTCGGGGCCGAGGTCGCCGACGGCGCGCTGTTCGTCGGTCGTGCGGAGCAGTTCGACGACCGGGAGCCGGTAGCCGACCGCGGTGCCGCGTTCGGTGCCGAGGACGGCGCGGATCTGCCAGGCGGGGCCGCCGGCCCAGCGTTCGCCGGGGCGGTAGACCTCCCAGCGGCCGTCCATCCGCAGGTGGGTGTGCAGGGTGAGGCCGCCCTCCAGGCGGGTGAGCAGGTGCTTGCCGCGCGGGGTGACGTCCAGCACCCGCCGTCCGGCGAGGGCGGCGGTGGCGTGCGCGGGCACCCGCAGGTCGGCGGTGGTCAGCAGCTGCCCGGCCAGGGCCTCGTGCAGCCGGGCGGCCACGCGGTAGACGGAGTCACCTTCTGGCATGGTTCCATCCTGCCTCGGTGCGGTGGCCGGGCGCGCGGGGCGTGGTCCTCCGGCGGCCCGGTGCGCAGAGCGCCGTCATCCGGCGGCCCCGCCGGGCACGTGGCCCTCGCGGACCACGACCACCGGGCAGGGCGCGTGCTCGGTGAGGTGCCGGCTGACCGAGCCGAGCAGGGCGCCGGAGAACCCGCCGAGGCCGCGGCTGCCGACCACCACCAGGGCGGCGCCGACGGCCGTCTCCAGCAGGGCCTGGGCGGCGTTGCCGGGCAGGACGGACTCGGCGATCCCCACCTCGGGGTCGGTCCCGACCACCCTGGTGACGGTCTCGGAGAGGGTCCGGCCGGCCAGCTCCTCGGGGTTGAAGCCCTCCGCCGGCGGCACGCTCAGCCCGGCCCAGCCGTAGAACGCGGGGTACTCCCAGGCCGTGATCGCGTGGACGCTGCCGCCGGCCATCCGGGCGTAGTCGACGGCCCAGCGCAGCGCCTGCTCGGAGGCGGGCGAGCCGTCCACGCCGACGACGATCCGGGGGTTCGCGCTGTTGGCCATGCCGCTGCTCCTTGCTCGACTGCTACCTCGGCTTCACCTGCCGCTGACTCCCGAACATAGATCAACTGGGATATTCCGCCACCGGTTGCCACGCCGCGTCCGCCGGACGCTCACCGAACCCCGTGCGCCCGCGCCACCGGTGCCGCACCCCTCCCCGGACGGCCGGCCGGTCCCGCGGCCGGGCCGGCCCCGGAACTGGTACTGGCGGGTGCGCGGGCCCGATCGCCCACGCACCCGCCAGGATCTCGGACGGCCGGCCGTCAGGCCCGGTAGGCGGCCCAGGAGTTGGACATCCTGGCGACCTGGCCGGGGGTGAACTGCGTCATGCAGGAGTCGTAGGTGTAGTCCATGAAGTTGTGGATCGGGTCGAGGCCGGTGGCGGTGCAGGTGTCGCGGCCCGCCGGGCACTGGAAGGCGGCGCTCTTCTCGGCCGGGGTGTCGGAGACGTAGTCGCCCTGGCCGCTGCAGCCGCCCTGGAAGGTGTGGTACAGCCCGAGCCAGTGGCCGACCTCGTGGGTGGCGGTGTCGCCCTCGTTGTAGTTGGCCGCCGAGCCGCCCGGGAACGAGGAGTCGAGGATGACCACGCCGTCGTCGCTCGGGTTCGACCGGTAGGAGCTCGGGAAGGTCGCCCAGCCGAGCAGCGACTGGCCGAGCTTGGCGGTGTAGAGGTTCAGGGTCCCGGCGCCGCCCTTGCGCAGCGAGGTCTTCATCGCCTTCTCGGCCGAGGAGCCGGGGGTGATGCCGTTGTACCAGGTCGCGTTGTCGGTGTAGTCGCTTCCGGCCAGCTGGAACTGGAACTGGCTCGCGGTGTTGCCCGCGCCCTGGCCGCCGTACGCGGCGTTGAGGACGGAGATCTGCTTGCTGATGTCGGTCGCGCTGAGCTTGCCGGTCGTCCCGGAGTGGACGACGTGCACGTACACCGGGATGGTGGTGGCGGCGGCGAGCGTTCCGGGGGCGAGCAGCGCGCTGCCCTGGGAGGAATGGGCCAGCTGGACGACGCGGGCCTGCAGGTCCGCGTCCATGACCTTGGCCTGGGCGTCGGTGACGGCGTTGGGCTCGTGGCCGGTGGTGCTGCCGGCGGGCTTGCGGGCGGCCGCGTCCGACCCCGCGGCGGCGTCCGCGCTCTCCCCGCCGACGCACTGGGCCGAGGCGGGGGCCTGGGCGGCGGCGGTGGAGAACGAGGCGGGTGCGGCGAACTGGGTGAGCCCGAGGGCGGCGACGAGGGCCGCGGCGCTGAGGAATCTGCGGGGGACACGCGAGGGGACGCGGGCAGAACGACGCATCTGCGCTCCTGAGGGGGAGTTGTGGGGGGTGGCGGCCGCTTTGGGGGAGCCGCCGGAGCCTAAGGCTACGCAGGGCCACGTGTACGCGTCAGTTCTCTTCCGGCCTCAAAGTTCTGACGACAAATCGGACGCTACCGGGAAGCCTGATCGGCCGGCACCGGCCACAGGTGGAGCATTTCCTGCACCAACCGATCGCGGCAATGCCCCGGATCTGTCCGAAAGTTGACACTCCGTCCGCCCCGCAGGCACCCCGGAGGGCCACCCGGACGGGTCGGCGGGCGGCCCCGCACCGCCTCGCCGAGACTACGACGCCACGAAGACGATCTCCCGCAGGGCGCGCGCACCGGCCCGGTCGAGTACCACGGCCGACGCACAGCCGGCCGGCGGCTCCCCCGTCCCGGCCAGCCTGCGGCGCAGCCGCCGGGCGGCCTCGCGGTGCCGGGCGAACGCGTACGCGGAGACCCGCTGCCCACGGGCGGCCTGGCCCTCCCGGGCCTCGCCCGCACTGGCGTCCAGCAGGATCAGGTGCACCCGCCGCCCCTGCCGGGCCGCCGCCCGGGTCACGTAGCGGCGCACCCAGGGCAGCGCCCCGCAGTCGTGCACCGCGAGCGGGCCGCCGCCGAGCACCGCACGGCGCAGCCGCCGGTAGTGCGCGGCCCGGACCAGCGGACGGTAGACGAAGTACGGCAGCCAGGACGGCAGCCGGGCCGCGTACTCCTCGCGCACCTGCTGGGAGTCGACCAGCCGGGCCGTGATGCACCGGCGCATCAGGGTGCTCTTCCCGCTGCCCGGCAGGCCGGATACGACCAGGAGGTCGTCGGCGCGGTAGTGCAGGGCGGCCGGCAGGCGGACCGGGCCGCCCGGCCGGCCGTCGCCGCGGAGGTCGTGCAGTCCGCGCGGGCGCAGCGCCTTCCCCGGGCCGGCCGCCGGCCGCGCC
>NZ_JBEYVJ010000428.1:0-5449 GCF_040643935.1 Kitasatospora sp. NPDC047058
GCCCGAACGGGCTCCGGCGTCACCGGCGGCGATCTGCGCCGCCACCATGTCGGCGGCCACCTCGGCCGCGAGGTCGTGGATGTTCTCCCCGGCCTCGTGGGCCGCCTTCTTCACCTCCAACGCGATGCCGACGGACGTCTTGACGACGCCGCGCACCAGCGGCTTCAGGAGTCGCTTGGCCAGTGGTGCGACGACGAGGCCGACCAGGAAGGGCGGTACTACGGGCGGCATGATGCTCCATCCTCTCTACGCATACGTATGACAGGTAACCCGGGCACTGCGAACACCGGAGCAGCGCACAGCCGGGCGGACGGAAGCATTCCACCCGGGAATCCGAGACTCACCCACTGAACGGAATTCCAGGTCGATGGCGTCCGCCGCCCGATCTTCCAGTCACCGTAGTCGAACCATGTGCATCGAGGCCAAACAGCCTTGCCCTGTTCACCCTTGCGAGTGCCCGCCACCGCCGCATGCGAAAGGAATTACTACACATGCACCCGTCGAGAGGAGTCTTTATCTGATTGTCGTACTCACCGAGGACTGCCGAGTTCCCGCGCCACCCGCCGCCGCAGGGCCGGGAACGGCAGCCCGCCGCCTCCCAGCACCGCCTCGTGGAAGGCCCGCACCTCGAACGCCACACCCAGATCGGCCTCGGTCCGGGCCCGCAGCCGGCCGAACTCCAGGAAGCCCGCACGGTAGGAGAGCGCCTGCCCGGGCAGGTCCGTCGAGTACCGCAGCAGGTCGGAGGCGATCTGGCCGTCCGCCTCGGTGGAGTTGGCCCGCATGAAGTCCCGCGCCTGCTCCAGGTCCATCGTCCCGAGGTTGAGCCCGGTGTCGACGACGAGGCGCTGTGCGGTGAACCGCTCCTGCGCCAGCCGCCCGTAGGCGTCCCACGGATCGTCGTAGAGGCCCATCTCCCAGCCCAGGCCCGCCGCGTACTCCGCCCAGCCCTCGTTGAACGCGCCGAACTCCGCCACCTCCCGGCGCAGTTGCGGCAGCCCGTGGTTCTCCGCCTGCCGGGCGAGGTGGAAGTGGTGCCCCGGCGCCAGCTCGTGGTAGATCAGCGAGGCCGAGCCGAGCAGGGACCGCCGTTCCAGGTCCGAGCCGTTGTACCGGTAGCGCCCCGCCGGCTCGGCCGCGGTCGGCGCCTCGTAGTACCCGAAGGTCATCCCCGGCTCCAGCGCCGGGTCCAGCCGGGCCAGCCCGTACGGCGCCGCCGGCAGGGCGGCGAACCAGCGCGGCAGCACCGGGGCGAGCCGGTCGAGGTGGCCGCGGTAGCGGGCCTCGACCTCCTCGGGCGTCCGGGCGTACAGCCGGGGTTCGGTCCGCAGCCGGTCGTGGAACTCGGCCTCGGGGCCGCGGAATCCCAGGGCCGCCCGCACCTCCCGCATCCGCTCGGCGAGCTCCCGGCACTGCTCGCGGCCGAGTTCGTGGAGCCGCTCCGGCGCAACGCCGTCCCCGGTGTGGGTCCGGACGAACTCCCGGTACGCCTCCTCGCCGCCCGGGTGCCGCGCCCAGCCGACCTCCTGCGGCGCCGCGCGCAGGTACGCCGGGTCGTCGACGAGGGCGAGCAGGCGATCGAAGGCCGGCGCCAACTCGGCGTCCAGCACGCGCCGCACACCGTCCCGGAGGTATCCGCGCGCGGCCGGCCCCAGCGCGTCGAGCCGGTCCTCGCCCACCTCCACCCGGCGCGCCACCGATGCGCGCAGGCCGGTGATGGTGGCGCGCATCCCGGCCAGGGCCGGGGCGGGCACCCGGAAGCCGCGGGCGGCCTGCTCCGCCGCCTTGTCACCGATCGAGCCGACCACCCGGGCCAGCTCGTGGAGCAGCGCCACGTACCGGTCGGCGTCCGGTGGTCCGGTGAAGCGGAAGGTGCGCAGGACGGCGTCGGTGTACAGCGAGAGCGGGAACAGCCGGTACGGCGTGGCGGCGGGCGTCAGCCAGTGGCAGCGCAGGGCGCTCAGCTCCTGCCCGGCCAGTCCGGCCAGGAAGGCGGCGGTGTCGGCGTCGGCGCCGGACGGCTCCGCCCCGTCGAGGGCCCGCAGCCGGCCCAGCACGCCGTCGGCGAACCGGGCCCGTTCCTCGGCCTCGGCGAGCGACGCCCCCGGCAGCGTCTCGACCGGGAGCCCCTGGCGGACTCTCAGCAGCGGTTCGCGCTCCAGCAGGAACTCCCAGTAGCGGTCCGCCAGGCGGCCGGTCTCGCGGCCCGATTCGTTCGCGTGCATGCCCATGGGGCCAGTCTGGCGAGGGCGGGCCCACCCGACGGGGCGGACGGCGGAGCAGGCGTGCCGCTGTCCCTCGAACGGGTGAGGCGCCGTGGCCGTCCCCGCCCGCGCCCACCGCCGGAGGCCAGCCGGGAGGCCGTTTCGGCACCTCGAACGCCCTTTCTACGTACACGAGTTGACTGGCGACCGGGGAGACTCGGTGGCACCATGACGGCATGCCCCGTCGCGCCCTGCCGGTCCCCTTGGCCGTCGCCGTGACCGCCGTCGCCGCGCTGGCCGGCTGCGCGAGCGCCGCCCGGTCCTCGACGACCACGCCCCTCGTGGACCACGGGACCGTCCGCATCGCGGCCGCCAGCGAGACCCCCAGCTTCGACCCCTACTCGGCCTTCGGCGCCGCCCAGGCCGGCTACGCGTACGACTCGCTGGTCAACCTCGCCGCGGACGGCACCCTGGTCTCCGGCCTCGCGTCGTCCTGGCGGGCCACGACCACCACGGCCGCCTTCACCCTCAACCCGGGCATCACCTGCTCCGACGGAACGCCCCTCACCGCCTCCGCGGTGGCCCGGGCGCTGACCTACGCGGGGGACCCGGCCAACCAGCTGGCCGGCGCCCGGACCGTCCTCCCCGGCGTCCCGTTCACCGCGACCGCCGACGACGCGACCGGCACGGTGTCGGCGACCACCACCGCCCCCTACCCCTTCCTCACCCGCACCCTCGGCCTGCTGCCCGTCGTCTGCCCCGCCGGACTCGACCGCCCCCGGGAGCTGGAGCGCACCACCCGCGGCACCGGCCCGTACGTCCTGACCCGCTACACGCCCGGCGGACCCTACGAGTTCACCGTGCGCGACGGCTACACCTGGGGGCCGGCCGGAGCGACGACGGCGGAACCCGGCCTCCCCGCACGCATCGTCATGTCGGTGGTGCCGCAGGCGGCCACGGCGGCGAACCTGCTGCTCACCGGGGGCGTCGAGATCGCGGACGTGAACGGGCCGGACCGGGCCCGGCTCACCGGCCACGGCCTGGCCGCCACCGACGTGCCGACCGTCGTCGGGCTGACCTTCCTCAACCAGCGCCCCGGCCGGGTCCTCGCCGACCCGGCCCTGCGCCGGGCCCTGGTCGCGGCGCTCGACCGCCAGGGGCTCGCCAACGTCGCCGTCGGCGGCACCGGCCGGCCCGCCACCGAATTCGGCGCCGAGGGCGCCGTCTGCCACGCGGACCTCGCCGCCGCCAACCTGCCGGCCGAGGACGCGGCCGACGCCCTGCGCGCCGCCGGCTGGACCCGCTCCGGCCACGGGCCGCTGACCAAGGACGGCCGGCCGCTGCGGCTGCGCCTGATCACCAGCCCCGACCTCGGCCCGACCCTGCCGTCCGTCGCCGAGCTGATGGCCCGGACCTGGACGGCGCTCGGCGCGGACGTCCAGCTGGTCACCGAGAGCCTGCCCGCCCTCGTCAACGCCATGTACCGGACCGGCGAGTTCGACGTCGTGATCGGCACCTCCCCCGGCTTCGCCCTGCCGGCCGGCTTCATCCCGTTCTTCTCCGGCCCCGCCCCCGCCGAGGGCCTCAACTTCGCGGGCGTGGCCAACCCCGGCTACGACGCCCTGGTCGCCCAGGCCCTCCGGGAGCCGGACACGGCCGGCTGCGACACCTGGAACCGGGCCGCCGCCGCCATCCTCCGCTCGGCCGACGCCCTGCCGATCGCCGACGGCCGGAGCACCGTCTACGGCTTCCGCACCACCTTCGCCACCACGTTCGGCGGCCGGCTCGTCCCCACCAGCATCCGCCTCCACCGGTGACCGGAGGAGCCACCGTGTCCCTGCCCCGGCTGCTGCGCCACCCCTGGACGGCCTTCCTCGGCCGCCGCACCGCCCGGCTGCTCCTCTCCCTCGGGGTCGTGCTCACCGCGTCGTTCGCGATGATCCGCCTCGTCCCCGGCGACCCGGTCCGCGCCGCGCTCGGCGTCGACGCCGCCCCCGCGCTGGTGGCCGCCCGGCGGCACCAGCTCGGGCTCGACGCCCCCTTCCCCGCCCAGTACCGGCACTATCTCGGCGGCCTGGTGCACGGCGACCTCGGCACCTCGCTGATCACCGGAACACCCGTCGCCGAACTGGTCCGCACCCGGCTGCCGGCCACCCTGGAGATCGCCGGCCTGGCCTTCGCCGTCACCCTCGCCGTCGCACTGCCCGGCGGCCTGCTCGCCGCCGTCCGCACCCGCGACGGCCGGCACCCGCGCAGCGAGCTCGCGTTCACCGCGGTCACCGCCGGGCTGGCCGGGGTGCCGGACTTCGTCCTGGCCGCCGGGCTCACCGCGCTGCTCGCCGTCGGCCTCCAGCTGCTCCCGGTGGCCGGCGCGGCGGGCGCCGAGTCCTTCGTCCTGCCGGTCCTCGCGCTCTCGCTCGCGCCCACGGCCGTCCTGCTGCGCATCGTCCGGATGGAGGCGCTGAAGGTGCTGGACGAGGACTACCTGCGCACCGCCCGGGCGAAGCGGCTCTCCCCCGCACGCCGGTACCTGCGGCACGCGGCGCCGAACACGGCGACCGCCTCGCTCACCGTCGCCGGGAGCCTGCTGCCCGCCATGATCGCCGGCACGGTGCTGGTCGAGAAGGTCTTCGCCTGGCCCGGCATCGGCTCGGCGATGGCGCAGTCCGTGGCCGCCCAGGACTACCCGGTGGTCCAGGCGATGGTGCTGATCCTGGGCACGACCGTGCTGCTCGCCGGCCTCCTGGTCGACGTGCTGCTCGCGGTGCTCGACCCGCGTTCGGCGATCAGGGAGATGTGACCGTGCCCCTTCCCCCCGGGCGCCCGCGCCCGCCCCTGGCCTGGGCCGCGGCGGTCATGCTGGCGTCGCTGGTCCTGCTCGCGCTGGCCGGCCCGCTCCTCTGGGGCGCGGCGGCCGACCGCCCCGACCCCTCCGCGGTGCTGGAAGGCCCCTCCGCAGCCCACCCCTTCGGCACCGACAACCTCGGGCGGGACGTGCTCGCCCGGGTCCTGACGGCCACCCGGCCCTCCCTGCTGCTCGCGCTCTCGGCGGTCCTGCTCGGCGCGGCCGCGGGCATCCCGCTCGGGGCGTCCACCGCCGTCGTCGGCCCCCGCGCCCGACGGCTGCTCACCGCGCTGGTCAACCTGCTGCTCGCCTTCCCCGCGCTGCTGGTCGCGCTCTTCCTCGCGGTCGTGTTCGGCGCGGGCGCGGGCGGCGCGGGCGCGGGCGGGGCGGTGCTCGCCCT
>NZ_JBEYVJ010000429.1:0-5426 GCF_040643935.1 Kitasatospora sp. NPDC047058
GTCAGCAGGTGAGCACCGGTGCCGCCCAGTCGGCGTGGTCGGAGGCGTTGCCGTCCCCGCCGTCGGTCACCACCAGGCGCAGCTCCACCGCGCCGGTCACGTCGGCGCTCAGATGGGCGGCCGGGCCGGAGCCGGTGAGCCGGCCGCTGTCGGCGGCCTTCACCCCGTCCGTCCAGATCTGGAACGTCACCGAACCGCCGCCACCGGTCTCGTCGTCCACGCCCGCGTCGGTGGTCAGCGTCCGGCAGGCGCCGCCGAGGTAGTAGACGATCTCCCCGGCGGGGTGGGTGCCGAGGCCCTTGGCGTACCGGGTGCCGCGGATGGTGACGGGGTGTCCGTCGCCGGCGGCCTGCTCGCCGTTGCTCGTGTCCTTCTCCACCGGGCCCCAGCCGTTGACCGCCGAGGACCAGGCCAGGTCGGAGAGCTGGTGGGGGCCGGCGGACGGGCCGTTGCCGCAGGCGATCCTGGGCCCGGCCCAGTCGGCGTGGTCGGAGGCGTTGCCGTCCCCGCCGTCGGTCACCACCAGGCGGAGCGTGGTGGCGCCGGTCAGGTCGGCGGTCAGCCTCTTCGCCGGGTCCCTGCCGGTGAGCAGTCCGCTGTCGGCGACCTTGACGCCGTCCCTGAAGATCTGGAAGACCACCGAGCCGCGCCCGAACGTCTCGTCGTCCACGCCCACGTCGGTGGTCAGCGTCCGGCAGGCGCCGCCCAGGGCGAGGGAGACGTCACCGGAGGCGTGGGCGCCCAGGCCCTTGGCGTACCGGACGCCGCGGATCGTGAGCGTCCGGCCGTCCCCGCCCGCGGCCTCGCCGTTGCTGCGGTCGCGCTCGGCCGGACCCCAGCCGTTGTTCGCGGCGACGAGGGGCAGGTCGGAGACGTGGTCCAGGCCGGCGGGTGGCACGACGGGCGTCCCGGGCGTGACCCGGAGCATCACGGTCCCGTGGCGGGGGACGGGGGCGCCGAGCGTGCCCGTGCTCGTGCCGACTGCCTTGGACCAGAGGTCCTTGACGGTGTACGAGCTCGCGCCGCCGATGCCGAGCGCCTCCGTGGTGGTGGTGAGGGTGGCGTCGGCGGAGCTCTCGTTGGTGAGGGTGACGGCGCGGCTGCCGTCGGCGAGCGGTTTGCTCATCACCACCAGTCCGCCGGAGTCGGAGACCACCCTGCCCTGGATGCCGAGCGGGTCCTGGTCGACGGCGATGATGTCGGTGTTGGTGAGGATGTCCAGGGTCGCCTGCGAGGCCGTCCGCAGGTCGGTGCCGATCATCAGCGGGGCGGCCATCTCGGCCCAGAGGCTGAAGTGGGTGCGGTACTCGGTGTCGGTCATGCCGCCGTTGCCGACCTCCAGCATGTCCGGGTCGTTCCACGCGCCGGGCTTGGCGTAGGGGGCGAGCCCCCGGTCGGCGCGGGCTATGCCGATCATCGACGCCCAGCCGTCGCCGATGTCGCCGGTGGTGCGCCAGGAGTTGCCGAGGTCGGGTGCCCAGGTCCAGGGCGCGTTCCCGCCCCATTCGCAGATGCTGTAGAGGATCGGCCGGCCGGTGGCCTTGAGCGCGTCGCCCATCGCCCGGTAGCGGGTCCGCGCGTCGATGCCCCGGTTGTTGCAGTTGTCGTACTTGAGGTAGTCGACGCCCCAGGAAGCCCAGAGGTTCGCGTCCTGCTGCTCGTGGCCCAGCGCGCCGGGGAAGCCCTTGACGTCGCAGGTGTGGTCGCCGGCGCTGGAGTAGATGCCGAACTTCAGGCCCTTGGAGTGGACGTAGTCGGCCAGGGCCTTGATGCCGCCGGGGAAGCGGACCGGGTCGGGGACGAGGTCGCCCGCGGCGTCACGCTGCGGCAGCGCCCAGCAGTCGTCGAGGTTGACGTACTGGTAGCCGGCCGCCTTCAGCCCCTTGCCGACGAAGAGGTCGGCGATGCCCTTGACCATCGTCTCGTTGAACTGCGGTCCGCAGCCGGTGGAGTTCCAGTTGTTGAAGCCCATCTGCGGGGTGCGGGCGAGCCCGTTGCCGGCGGCTGCGGCGGGTGTGGCGGTGGCGGGTCCGGCACCGGTGACGAGTGCGGCGCCGCTCAGGAGCAGCGCGGCTGCGGTGAGGGCGGCGGCGAGGCGTCGGGGCGGTGCACCCGAGGGTAAACGCACGGGATCCTCCAGAAACGGACAGGATCGGACAGAGATGTGCGTCAGAGTGTCGACCCTCCCCCTGCACCGGCGTCAAGACCTCCGACGGGCTCCCGGAGGAAGGCGTGCCGATCTGTTCGCAATTGTTGACTCCTGGTCAGTTCGCCTTCATATTGGCCGTGTTCACGCAACGGCCTCTCCCCTCCCCCTCGGCCCACCGGAGCCCTCCTTGCGCCTCTCCCCCGCCCGCCCGCTGTCCGCCGCCCTCGGCCTCGCCACCGCGCTCGCCCTCGGCGCCTGCTCCACCGGCCAGGAGTCCGTCTCCGGCGCCGCCCCGGTCGCCCCGGTGAGCGGAAAGGTCTCGATCACCTACCTGCAGAAGCAGGGCGACCAGGAGTACTTCGTCGGCGAGGCGGCCGGCGCCAGGGCCAAGGCCGCCGAACTCGGCGTCGACCTCAAGGTGGTCAACCTCGGCAACGACGCCAACCGGACCGTCAGCGAGGTCCAGTCCGCCATCGCCCAGAAGAGCAACGGCCTGATCATCGTCGTCCCGGACCCCGCGGTCGGCCCGCAGGTCGTCCAGATGGCCAGGGACGCCAGGACCGCACTGCTCACCTCGGACGACCAGATCTGCGCCACCGGCCCCGACCCGGCCTCCTGCGCCGCGTCCGACCTGGTGCCGCGGATCGGCTTCTCCGGCACCCAGATGGGCGGCGAGGTCGGCAAGCGGGCCGCGGAGGAGTTCACGAAGGCCGGCTGGAACCCGGCCGACACCCGGGTCATCTCCGCCTGGAAGCAGGACGTCACCGTCTGCGGCGACCGGGTCAAGGCCGCCAAGGCCGCCTTCGCCTCCGCGGTTCCCGGCGTGCAGAACATCGACGTGGCCACCGACAACACCCCGACCGGCGCCCAGGACAAGGTCGCCGCGACCGTCACCGCCAACCCCGGCGTCAGGCACTGGGTGGTCTGGGGCTGCAACGACGAGAACGTCCAGGGCGGCGTCACCGCGCTGCAGAACGCCGGCGTCGCCCCCGGCGACATCGACGGCGTCGGCCTCGGCGCCTACCTGGCCTGCAAGGACTGGGGCAGCGGCAAGCCCTCCGGCCTGAAGGCCGCCCTCTTCATCAACGGCCGGGACGTCGGCGCGCTCGCCGTCCAGACCATGTACGACCGCCTCAAGAACGGCAAGGAGATGCCCGCCGAGGCCTTCGCCCCCACCCGGATGGTCGACCCCGCCGGCTGGCGGTCCGCCGGCGTGACCTGCAGCTGACCGACCGACACCCGACCCGCCGCACCGCAGTGAGGCCGCGATGAGCACCGACCACTCCGCCGCCCCGCCCGCCGGCCTCGCCGCCGAGGGCGTCGGCAAACGCTTCGGCACCGTCCGGGCGCTCCACGAGGTGACCCTGCACTTCCCGCCCGGGCAGGTCACCGCCCTCATGGGCGAGAACGGCGCGGGCAAGTCCACCCTGCTGAAGATCCTGACCGGCGATCACGCCCCCACCACCGGCGTCGTCACGCTCGACGGCGTCCCGCTGGCCCTCTCCTCCCCGGTCGACGCCCGCCGGGCCGGCATCCGGATCATCCCGCAGGAGCCGGAGATCATCCCGCACGTCTCCGTCGCCGAGAACGTCCACGCCGGGTCGCTCCCGCGCCGGGCCGGCCGGCGGCTCGACCGTGCCGAACTGCGCCGCCGGACCGCCGCCGACCTCGACCGGCTCGGATTCGCCGGCGTCCTCGACCCCGACCTGCCCGGCTCGGCGCTCACGGCCGCACAGCGCCAGCTGGTGGAGATCCTGCGGGCGCTCAGCGGCCGGGTGCCTCCCCGCGCGATCGCCTTCGACGAGCCCACCTCCTCCCTCTCCGAGCAGGAGACCGAGGCCCTGTTCGCCCTGATCGGCCGGCTGCGCGCGGAGGGCGTCGCGGTCGTCTACGTCTCCCACCGGATGAAGGAGATCTTCCGGCTCGCCGACCGGATCGCCGTCCTGCGCGACGGCGCGGTGGCGGGCGTCGTCGACGCGGCCGGCACCGACGAGGCCGCGATCGTACGGCTGATGGTCGGCCGCGACCTCTCCACCCTCTTCACCCGGCAACGGGTCGCCACCGACCGCCTGGTCCTCGACGTCCGGGACCTCACCACCGACGCCGTCCGCGGCGTCAGCCTGCGCGTCCACGCCGGCGAGGTCGTCGCCCTCGCCGGCCTGATCGGCGCCGGACGCTCCGAACTCGCCCTCGCCCTGGCCGGCGACGCACCCGTCCGCTCCGGCACGATCACCCTGGACGGCAAGCCGCTGCGCCTGCGCGGCCCCCGCGACGCGATCGCGGCCGGCATCGGCCTCGCGCCGGAGGAGCGCAAGACGCAGGCGCTCTTCCTCCACCGCACCATCCGCGACAACACCGCCCTGGTCAGCTACCCGTCACTGCGCCGGCGGCGCTTCGTCCGGCGGGCCGAGGAGCGCAGGCTCGCCCAGCAGTACGCCGACCGGCTGCGGGTGCGCGCGCCCTCCATCGAGACCGAGGTCCGCGCCCTGTCCGGCGGCAACCAGCAGAAGGTGGTGCTCGCCCGCTGGCTCGCCCGCCGGCCGCGGCTGCTCATCCTCGACGAGCCCACCCGCGGCATCGACATCGGCGCCAAGGCGGAGATCTACCGGATCGTCGAGGACCTCGCCCGCGAAGGCGTCGCCATCCTGGTGATCTCCTCCGAGCTGCCCGAGGTGCTCGGCCTCGCCGACCGCATCGTCGTGATGCAGAACGGGCGGGTCACCGGCGAACTCGACCGCGCCGAGGCCTCCGAAGAGGCCGTCCTCGCCCTCGCCATGGCCGACGACCTGGCCACCGCACCGAACCCCGACCCCAACTCCCCCACCGGAGCCGCCCGATGACCACCCGCGCCGTCCCCGACGCCCGCCCGGAGCAGGCCGGACCGGCGCGCCGTCCGCTCGCCCTGCTCACCGCCGTCGGCGGCCAGAACCTCAGCCTGCTGGGCGCACTGGCCCTCGTCCTCGCCCTCTTCGGCTGGCTCAACGGCAACTTCCTCAGCTGGGACAACATCCAGGTCATCGCCGAGGCCGCCACCATCGCCGGCCTGCTCGCCGTCGTCCAGACCGTGGTCATCATCTGCGGCGGCCTGGACATCTCGGTCGGCTCCCAGGCCGGCCTCGCCTCCGTGGTCAGCGCGATGGTGTTCACCTCCGCCGGATCGAGCGCCCCGCTGGGCATCGGCGTGCTCGGCCTGCTCGCGGCCGGCGATGGCCAGGGCGGAGGTGACCAGGGAGGGTCTGCCGCTGAGGTACTGGCGCCACGCCGTGGTGCGGGCCTC
>NZ_JBEYVJ010000430.1:0-5425 GCF_040643935.1 Kitasatospora sp. NPDC047058
GTTCAGCTCGATCGCGTGGGCCAGCGGCATCGCCGGGTCGCGCTACGGCGGCGTCTACCGGGGGCCGAGCGGCATCGAGCGGTTCATGGCGGAGATGAGCAGGTACTGGAGCTCGCTGGAGTTCCTGGAGCACCGCTTCGTCTTCGACGGCGACAGTGCGGTGGTCTTCAACCGGGGCACCCTCACCGCACGCGACAGCGGACGACGGCTGGAGACCGCGGTCATGCAGCTGATGACCGTCCGCGGCGACCGGATCGCGGAGATCCGGCCGTTCTACTGGGACACCGTCGCCGTCGCCCGCACGCTCGCGCTCGGTTCCCCCGGTCCGGACGCTCCGCGGGCGCGTCGGTCGGCGGGCGAGCGGCCGGACGCGGGATAGCCTCGGAATCCGGCCGGCGCGGTCCGCCCGCGCCGGGAGCGCCCAAGCCCGGAGGTCCGCCCGTGTCCCTGGTCCGCGTCCACAACTTCTCGGTCTCGCTCGACGGCTACGGGACCGGCGAGGGGCAGAGCCTGGAGGCCCCGTTCGGCCACGCCGGTGACCGGCTCCACCGTTGGTTCTTCCCGACCCGCACGTTCCGGCGGATGCAGGGCAAGGAGGGCGGCGAGACCGGCGTGGACGACGCGATGGCCGCGGCCTGGGGCACCGGCATCGGCGCGGAGATCATGGGGCGGAACAAGTTCGGCCCCCAGCGCGGCCCGTGGCAGGACCACGAGTGGACCGGCTGGTGGGGGCCGAACCCGGTGTTCCACACCCCGGTCTTCGTGCTCACCCACCACCCGCGGCCGACCGTGGAGATGGAGGGCGGCACCACCTTCCACTTCCTCGACGCCGGCCCGGAGGAGGCGCTGCGCCGGGCCCGGGCGGCGGCCGGCGGCCTGGACGTCCGGATCGGCGGCGGGCCCAGCACGGTCCGCGCCTTTCTGGCCGCCGACCTGATCGACCACCTGCACGTCGTCGTGGTGCCGATCGTCCTCGGCCGCGGCGAGCGGCTGTGGGAGGGGCTCGAAGGCGTCGAGGAGCGCTTCCGCACCGAGTCCGTCACCAGCCCCAGCGGCGTCACGCACCTGACCCTCACCCGCGCCTGACGCCCCGGCGCCTCGGGATCATCGGACACGGGCGCTGATCAGAGCACGAGCGTGCCCAGGTCGCGCACGGTGCCGGCGAGCGCGCGGATCGCGTCGTTCTCGGCCTCGCCGCGCCAGACCAGCGCGTACCTGAGGGTGCCCAGATCGGGCACCGGCAGCCAGCGGATGTTCGGCATGCCCCAGTACCGGGTCACGTGGCCGGGGAAGGTCTGCACGATGTCGCCCATCGAGATCAGGCTGATCAACTCGTCCGGGCCGAGCACCAGGTGGGGACGCTCGATGGCACGGCCGCGCGGGGTGTGGAAGGGCAGGTAGCTGTCCTCCCAGTAGTCCGGGACGCCGGTGGTGGTGGCGTGCGCGAAGTCCGCGAACGCCTCCAGCCGCGCGGTGTCGCGCCCGGCGAGCTCGTGGTGGTCGGCCACGGCCAGCACCCGACGGTCGGTGAGCAGCACCGGGCCGACGGTCAGATCCGGTTCCTCCACCGGCAGCCAGGCGACGAAGACGTCCATGGCGCCGCTGCGCAGCGCGTCGAACGGGTCGGCGTACGGCGCCGGCCTGATCTGCAGCTCCCAGCGGGGATGGCGCCTGCGGAACGCACGCCAGTAGTGGTGCAGGTCGACGACGTTGAACGGCATCATGCCGACGCGCAGCCGCCCAGCCACACCCCGCCCGGCCATCCTGGCCCGCTCCAGCGACTCCTGCAGGCCGACGTACACCGGCTGCAGATCGTCGCGCAGCTGCCGGCCGACCTCGGTCAGCCGGACCGTACGGCTGGTGCGCTCGAACAGCGCGGCGCCGATCCGGCGCTCCTGCTTCTTGAGGGCCTGGCTGACGCGCGCCTGGGAGACGCGCAGGCGCTCGGCGGCCCGGCCGAAGTGCAACTCCTCGGCGAGCACCAGGAAGATCTCGATGTCCCGGATTTCCACTACACCCCCCGTGTCCTCGACCGATAACCCCACGGTTGTCGGTCAGCGCGGAAGTCTACGTTGATCAAGGTGGCGGTCGGCCGGGATGCTGGGCGGCATGGAACCACGCGCTGCGCGCCGGCCGGATCAACGGCTGCAGCGCCTGCGTCCACGCCGGCCCGGCAGCCGTCTGACGGGCCCGGCCCGGACCTGTCACGGACGACCCGCGAACAGGTGCCCGACATCCACGAGTGCAAGGAGACAAGACATGAAGGCGCACGTCAGCTCGATCCTTCTCGGCGTCCGGGACATGGACCGGGCCAAGCAGTTCTACACCGAGGGGCTCGGCTGGAAGGTCCAGAGCGACTTCGGCATCTCGGTGTTCTTCGCATCGGACGGCGCCTCGCCCGTGGGCTTCTACAGCCGCGAGGGCCTGGCCGCCCAGGTGGGCGCGGACCAGGAGGGCAGCGGCTTCAGCGGGCTGGTCCTGACCTACGTCGTCCGCAGTGAGAGCCGGGTCGACGAGATCATGGAGGAGGCCCGGAAGGCCGGCGCCACCGTCCTCAAGCCCGCCGGCGCTCTGCCGTGGGGCGGGTACGGCGGCACCTTCGCCGACCCGGAGGGGTACATCTGGAGCCTCGGCTACAGCGCCCAGGGGACCGACCAGCCCTACGCGGAGTAGCAGGGGTCGCTGCCTCACAGATCCGTGGTGAACCAGCAGGACGAACAGGAGAAGATCATGAAGTTTCGGGCCCACGTCGAGCCGCCTGAGCCCATGCGGGGACTGGAGGTTCCGCCCGAGGTGGTGGCGGCGCTCGGCGGGGGCTCGCGGCCGCCGGTGACGATCACGGTCAACGGGCATGCGTGGAAGAGCCGGGTCGCCCTCCTGCGTGGACGCCACCTGCTCGGCCTCAGCATCGCCAACCGGCAGGCCGCGGGTGTTGCGATCGGCGACGAGGTCGAGGTCGAGCTGGAGCTCGACACCGAGCCGCGCGTCGTCGTCGAGCCTGCGGACTTCGCCCGGGCTCTGGACGACGACCCGGTCGCCCGCGCCGCCTACGACGGCCTTGCGTACAGCCGCAAGCGCGAGCATGTGCGCGCCGTCGAGAGCGCGAAGAAGCCCGAGACGCGTCAGCGGCGCATCGAGAAGGCCATCGCCACCCTGCGGGGCTGAACCCCGGAAGCAAGACTCCGCACGGCGATGCGATCGCCGTGCGGAGGCATCACCCTGCCCAACTCCACCCCCCCCGAAGGGACAGATATGTCGAAGCGCCTGATGACCGGTCTGTACTGGTTCCTGGCCTTTGAGTTCATGCTGGGCGCCGTGACCAAGTACTGGCCGGGCGACACGATGTTCAGCTCGGCGTACTCCGCGAAGTTCGTCGAGTGGGGATATCCGGCCTGGATGCGCTTCGTGGTCGGCGCCCTGGAAGGCGTGGCCGCCGTCCTGCTGGTGATCCCCGAGAAGCGATCGCGCTTCCTGGGCGCCGCGACGCTGATGTTCGTGCTCACCGGCGCGGCCACCACCCACATCGTCAACCACGACCCGGTGGCGGAAAGCTGGGCCGCGCCGACCCACCTCGTCATCATGGGCATCCTCGCACTGGCCAACTGGCCCGCCGACTGGCGAGACCTCCTGCGGGCTCCTGCCCCGTCCACTGCCCACGTTTGAGGGGATGTGGTCGGTGTGGGCCGGTGCTCTGTGGGCGTGGTGAGATCGAATGCTCGTACCCCTTTCGGCGCGTCACGGTGCAGAACCGTGCTGGAGGACACGCCGGGTTCGCCGGCCGTGTGAGACATCCCTCGCCCGTCGTGGTGGCGCCGGCGGCTCGGGAAGGTCGACCATGTACTTATGACCTCCTCGCCCCGCCCGCCGCACGCCGATGGCCGACCGGATCCGACCGACGGGACGACTGCGCCCGGTGGAGAGTCCGCTGCCGCCCGCGGGTACCTGCTGGACAACGCGCGCGCCGAGGCCGGCGAGCGATTCGTCTGGCTGGCCGAGCTGTTCGACGGTGTGACGTGCGGGCACTTCGATCGACTGGGGGTCGGGGCCGGCTCACGCTGCTGGGAGGTCGGGGCCGGTGGCCCCGGTATCCCGGAGGCGCTCGCGGCGGCCGTCGGTCCGACCGGGCACGTGCTGGCCACGGACCTCAACCCGTCGTGGCTGAAGGCGGGCGACGGGTACGAGGTGCGCCAGCACGACGTCGCCGCTGATCCGGCCCCGGAGCCGGGGACGTTCGATCTGGTGCACGCCCGGCTCGTGCTGGTCCATGTACCCGACCGGGCGCGCGCGTTGGCCACGATGGCGGCAGCGCTGCGCCCCGGCGGCTGGCTGCTGATCGAGGACGCCGATACCGCTCTGCAGCCGCTCGCATGCCTGGACGACAGCGGCCCTGCGCAGCAGCGGGCCAACCGGCTGCGCGACGCGGTCCGGGAGCTGCTGGCGCGCCGCGGCGCGGACCTGCGCTACGGCCGGACACTGCCGCGGGCACTGCGTGAGGCCGGCCTGGTGGATGTCGCCGCGGCGGGCTCGTTCCCGGTCGGCGGGCTTGCCTGCGACCGGCTGGAGGCGGCGACCATCCGGCACGTGCGCGGCGAGCTGCTCGCGGCCGGCCTGGCCGACGAGGCCGAGATCGACGCACACCTGGCCGCCATCCACGCGGGCGAACTCGACCTGACACTCGCGCCGCTGATCTCGGCCTGGGGACGCCGTCCGGTCGAGCACCCTCCGGCACTCGGTTAGGTACGGATCCAGGCGTCGTCCGACCCGCCCACAGCGCTGGTCGTCGAGGGAGTCCAGGCGCTCGCGCAGGTGCGGGCTGCGCGTCAACGGAGCGGGGGCCAGCCCGCGCACGGGCTTCGAGGATCAGGGCACACGATCGACTCCCTGACCCGGACACCGAGCCGGCGCCCGCCGCCCCGGTGGGGCGGTCACGGACGCCGGGACGGTACGAAGGGCACCGCGCCCGTCAGGTGTTCATGATCGGTACGCGTCGTGATACGTGCGCAGCCGGGGGCCACGGATCGCGGGCAGCCCGACCAGGGTGTCCCTGAAGGCGCCGACATGGGGTTCCAGGGGGTACCAGGGGCGCGATGGCAGCGGGTAGTCGTCGCGCAGGACACCATCCGGGAGCACCCCGGTGGCGGGCGTCGGCGAGGTCTCCCCGGGGCTGGTGAGGTATGCCCAGACCCCGCCGTCCAGCGGCACCACCGTCGCCTCGCCCTCGGGTGGGCGCCACGGCTCGCCCGTGCCGGGGTGACAGGGGACGAGGAGGACGTCGGGGCGGGGCCGGGGCTCGGGGATGCCCGGGCCGGCCAACCCCACCGAGCGGGGGTCGGTCCCGAGAGCGCCTTGGAAAGGTCCTCGGCCTGCGAGCCCAGCAGCGAGAACGCGAGCTTGGAACGCTCGGACGGGTCCTTGACCTGCCGCA
>NZ_JBEYVJ010000431.1:0-5408 GCF_040643935.1 Kitasatospora sp. NPDC047058
GGGGGGGGGGGGGCGGGGGCGGGGGCGGGGGGGCGCCGGGGGCGGCCCGGCCGGCGGCTGCTGATCGCACAGCAGCGACCGGTAGAACCGGGCCAGCGCCGGGCTGGGCGGAAGCCCGAGCTCGTGGGCCAGGGACTGGCGCAGCTCGTCGTAGACCGCCAGCGCCTCGGAGCGCCGGCCCGCCCGACACAGCGCGGTCATCTGCAGCATCCGCAGCCGCTCGCGGAGCGGGTGCTGCTGGGCGACCTCGGTGACGCGGTCGATCGCGGCCGGTCCGCCGCCGGCCGCAAGCTCCGCCTCCACCCAGTCCTCGAACACCCCGAGGTAGCGCCGGTCCAGCCGCTGGGCGGCGGCGCCGATCAGCGGGACGTCCCGGAACCCGTCCAGGGCCGAGCCCCGCCACAGCTCCAGGGCCTCGCCGAGGGCGCCGGCCCGGGCGCGCTGCTCGAAGCTGAGCGCGTCGAGCTCGCCGGCCGCCGTGTGCAGCACGTAGCCGCCGGCCTGATGGCTGATCCGCGAGCCGGACCCGGCGGCCCCGGGCTCGGCGGCCCCGGGCTCGCCGCCGACCAGCCGGCGCAGCCCGGAGACGTACACCTGGAGGTTCTTGCGGGCGGTCCGCGGCGGCGCGTCGTCCCACAGCGCCTCGACCAGGGTGTCGAACGAGACCCGTGCATTCGCGTGGCAGAGCAGTGCCGCCAGCAGAATCTGCTGTTTCCGCGGTCCCGGGTCCACCGGACGGCCGTCCGCCGTCACCCGCAACGGGCCGAGAATTCCGAATCTCACGGCCATCTCACGCCAACTTGATGGCGGTGGAATGCCCCTCTACCTCGGCGTCCGAAACGGCGTCGAGCCGCTGTTTGACGGAATTGAGTACGGCCACTTCGTTCTCGGTGAGCCCGGAAAGCACGTCGCGCTGTTCCGGTGTCAGCAGGTCGACCGGGTTTCCCGCCTGCCGGAGGGCTGCGAGGGCGTCAAATGTCATGGTCCCCTCCTGTCTTACCTGGATCGGGTGCCAGAACATCATGGCCTTCGTCCCCGGCGGCGTCCATGAGACCTTTGGGCCAGAATTCCTCCGCGGCCGGAGCCGACGCGACAAACAGCGCGAAGAGTCCGGCCTGCAGTCTCGACCGGAGTCTCAGCTTTGCCAGAATGGCGGTGACGAAACGCTTGACCGTGCGTTCGCTGATATTCAGTTCCCGGGCTATCGACCGGTTGTCGTAGCCGAGGCCCAGCAACTCCAGGACGTCGCGTTCCCGCGGGGTCAGCGCCCGGGTCAGCGACAGCGCCGCGGCCGGCGGTTGCGGCAGCCCGGGCCGCCGGGGAGCCCCGCAGGACGGGCACACCGGGGGTGACGAACCGCCCGTCCCGGTCAATGCTCCTGCGCTTCGGTGCACGGGGGCGACGGCATTTCTTCATGGGACGCCAACAGGATCCCCCCTCGGGACACACGATCGCGGTGCCCTCATGCTGACGGCAGCACCCGGCACCGGCAAGAGGGCGTACCTGCCCTGATAATGCCAATGCCCGGTCCGCGCAACGACCTTGACGCCGGGCCGGTGCGCGGGTGTGGTCCCTGGGGTACGGCGGGCCGGGTGCTCCGCGGTGGTCGGGTGCCCGGCTGGTCCGGTGACCCCCCGGCACCCGGGTTGCTCCGGCTGCGGGGCGGTCAGGCGGTGGCCGCGGCGGCCTCGGCGAGGGCGTCCAGGACCGGGCGGATCAGCGGGTGGCCGTCCGCGCCGGCCCGGACCGCGGCGAAGACCCGGCGGGTCGCGAGTGCACTGTCCACCGGACGGACCGCGACCCTGGCCAGGTCCACGCCCAGCAGCGCGGAGCGCGGCACCAGCGCCACCCCGGCACCGGCCGAGGCGAGCGCGACGACGGCACGGAAGTCGTCCGAGGAGTGCACCAGGCGGGGCTGGAAGCCCGCGTACTCGCAGGCCAGCAGCACCACGTCGTGGCAGGGGTTGCCGGGGTACGGGCCGATCCACGGCTCGTCGGCGAGGTCGGCGACGGCGATCGGGCCGTCGCCGGCGGCCAGCGGGTGGGCGAGCGGCAGCACCGCCTCGAACGGTTCGGCGTACAGCGGCACCCGGGTGAGCCGGGCGTCGTCGGCACGCGGCGCGCCCCGGTACTCGACGGCCACCGCCAGGTCGGCACGCCCGTCCAGGACCATCGGGAGGCTGGCGTCCCCCTCCGCGTCCAGCACCTTGAGCCGGACGCCGGGCGCGCGCTCGGCGAGCCCGCCGATGGCGGGCGCGAGGACGAGCGAGATCCCGGTCGCGAAGGAGGCGACGGTGACCTCGCCGGAGACGCCCGCGGAGTAGGCGGCGAGGTCCGCCTCGGCGCGCTCCAGCTGGGCGAGGACGGCGTCGGCGTGACCGAGCAGGATCTCGCCGGCCGCGGTCAGCCGCACGCCGCGGCCCTCGCGGGCGAGCAGGTGGTGGCCGGTCTCCTGTTCCAGCGCGGCCAGCTGCTGGGACACCGCGGAGGGGGTGAGGTAGAGCGCGGCCGCCGCAGCGGTCACCGTCCGGTGGTCCGCCACGGCCCGCAGGGTCCGCAGGCGTCTTGCGTCGATCACACGCCAATTCTGCCAGCGTGCCGGGACACACCCGGGCGCGGGGAGCGGGAGGTCGGGCCGGGTGCGGCGCTCTCCGGCGGAGCCGGGCGAGCGGGACGGCGGGGTCGACGGTCGGGGTGGCGGGGTCGGGCGAGCGGGACGGCGGGGTCGGGGGTCGGGGTGGGAGGCGGGACGGGCGCGGAGTGGGAAGTCGGACCGGCCGACTTCCTACTCCCGGGGCGCGCGGCGCTCCTGCGCGGTGAGGGCGCCGAGCGGGGCCTGGGCGGGCGCCGCGGGCGGGACGGGGTCGGTGAGGAGGCGGGCGGTGAGCAGGTACTGGGTGAGGCAGCCGGCCAGCAGGACGGCGACGCCGCCGACCGCGTCCAGCACCCAGTGGTTCGCGGTGGCCACCACCACGACGAAGGTGAGCGCCGGGTAGAGCGCGGCCAGCGGGCGCAGCCGGCGGTGCCGGGCGGTCGTCATCACCACCAGGGCGCACCAGACCGCCCAGGCGATGTGCAGCGACGGCATCGCCGCGTACTGGTTGCTCAGCGCGGTGAGGACGCCGAGCGGGGCCTCGCCCGGGGTGCCGGACCGGTCCTCGCGCAGGCCGAGCCCGGGCACCAGCCGGGGAGGTGCCAGCGGGTAGCCCCAGAAGCCGAGCAGGGCCAGGCCGGTGGCGGCGAACAGGATCGTCCGGGCGGTCCGGTAGCGGGCCGGGTGCCAGGTGTAGAGCCAGACCAGCACACCCAGGGGCATGGCGATGTGCAGCACCTTGTAGTACTGCTGCGCCGCGTCCAGCAGCCAGTCGCCGGCCCGCAGCGCCCAGCCGTTGACGGCCGGCTCGATGTCGATCCGCAGCGTCTGTTCGAGCCGGTAGAGGCTGCGGGCGTGCGCGGTGGCGGCGGCCACGCGGTCCGGGGCGGCGTTGCGGATGTACGTGTAGATGCCGTAGCCGACCTGGATGAGGAGGAGCTCCAGCACCAGGTTCGGGCGCGAGACCGGCCGCAGCGGCGCGGGCAGCAGCGGGATCCCGCGGAGGACCGGCCGGTGGTGCGGCGGCGGGCCGGGGGCGCGGGGCAGGTGCCAGAGCGGGTCACTGCGGGAGCGGAACGGGAGGGCGGCGGCCGCGGCGAGGGCCACCAGGGTCGGAGCCTTGCGCAGCAGCAGGCCGCTGACCGGTTCGATGCCCGGGTCGAGCATGGTGCTGGGCACGAAGGTGATCGTGACCGCGATCACCGGCCACAGCGCGCGGTCCTCCGGGCGGCGGCCGAGCCGTCCGGTGGCGGCGAGGAGCAGCCAGCCGAGGTCCCCCGGCCCGGCGACCGGGGCGGCGGCCAGGGTGGCGCAGCCGAGCACGCCGGCCGCGAGCAGGGGCTGCCCGTCGCGGCCGAAGGCGCGGGCGCGCCGGACGGCGAGCACGGCGGCGGTGACCACGACGGCGAGCCGGACGCAGAGCAGCGGCGGGCCGTGCAGGCCGAGCCGGAGCAGGACGCCGAGCACGGTCAGGTTGGCGGGGTCGCCGGTGGCGGCGGGGTCGTCGAAGCCGTGCCAGAAGCGGACGGCGCGCGCCGGGTCGGCGAACCGGACGACGGTGTGCAGCACGACGGCCACCGCGAGGGCGGTCAGGGCGGGGGCGGCCGCGACGCGGCGACGACGCGGGCCGGGGCCAGGGGCGGGGCCGGAGCCGGAGCCGGAACCGGGGCCGGGGCCGGGGAGGACGGTGGCGAAGAGGATCAGCACGGGGTGCAGCGCGACCGCCACGCCCAGGGCGAGGCCCGCCGGGCGGACGGGACTGCGCGGCAGGACGTCGAGCAGGACGAGCGCGGTCGTGGCGAGGCCGAGGACGGCGTCGACGGGGTGCCCGCGCAGTTCGGCGGCGACCAGCAGGGCCGCCGCGGCGAGCGGACCCACGGCGGCGGGGGCGGGCACGCCCGGGGGCGGGTGACGGGCGATCAGCGCGCCGGTCACGGCCACGGCGGCGAGGGCGGTGAGCAGCAGACCCACCCGGGTGGCGGTGGACGGCCAGGCGCCGAGGAGGAGCGGAAGGGCCGGCCGGTCGGCGGCGGCCCCGCCCAGGGTGATCCAGGTGACGACGCCGGCCGCGCCGAGGGCGATCAGCCGGCAGAGCGTCGTGAGGAGCGCGGTCCGGGGCGCCGGCCTGCTCGCGCCCATTCCGCTCCTCTCGCCGGCACCGGTGCGCCCGGGCCGCGCGGCCGGGTCGCCTTCCTGCCGACTCTCGGCCGCCGACGCCCACCCCGCACGCCGAACGACGCCGCGCGGGGGACACCGCACCTGCGCACCGCGGGCTCGACGCAGGCGCGGGGTGCGTGGGGTGGGGGCTTCGACGCAGGCTCGATGCCCGCTCAGGACGGGCACGGCGTGGATTCGGTACGGCGCGGCGTGCACGCGGCACGGGATCGGTGCTGCGACATGAGCGCGCGCTCGGGGTTCGTGCACTTTGCAAAGCTGATCTGCTGTTTGCAAAGTGCTGCAAGGCGCGAGGAGAGGGAGCGCCGGGTGGCGCGGTGCAGCGGCGAAGCCCAGTTCACCGAAGGCAGAAACGATTCACCCGGCCCACGCTGCACTTTGCAAAGTCAGCTCTTTGCAAAGTGCACGAAGGAGATGGCGATGGGTGATGGCCACAGGACGGCAGCAGATCCGCGAACGGGAGTGGGAAGTCGGGCGGGCCGACTTCCCACTCCCGGGCGGGAGGGTGGGACAGATGGTCTTGGGGTGACGGCGGCCCGGTGGCGGGGAGAGCCACCGGGCGGCCTTGGTGGCCGTGCGGTGGAGGCGGACCGGTCCGGCGACGACGCGCTGCGGCCCACCGGCCGCGCCACCTCCGGCG
>NZ_JBEYVJ010000432.1:0-5395 GCF_040643935.1 Kitasatospora sp. NPDC047058
GCCGGCACCGCGAGCGGCGCCGGCGCCGACACCGGCCTCGACCGGCCGCAGCGATAGCCGGGCGGGGTTCGCGACGATGCTGACGATGCGTCACACCACGACACTGCGCGCCGCCCTGGCCGCCTCCACCCACGACCGGATCGTCTACGACCTCGACGGGATCGAGGGCCAGTACGCCACGCTGCTACGCGAACTGCCCGGGATCTCCGTCCGCTTCGCCATGAAGGCGTGCCCGGTGGACGAGGTGCTCACGGCCCTGGCGCAGGCCGGCGCCGGCTGCGACGCGGCCAGCCCGCACGAGATCGCCCAGGCGCTGCGCGCCGGCGTCCCGGCCGGGCGGATCCACTACGGCAACACCGTCAAGTCCGACCGGAACATCGCCGAGGCGTACCGGCTGGGCGTCCGGGACTTCGCGACGGACAGCCTGGCCGACGTGGCGGCGCTGGCCGTCCACGCGCCCGGCAGCCGGGTGTTCTGCCGGCTCGCGACCAGCGGCGAAGGGGCGCTCTGGGGCCTCAGCCGGAAGTTCGGCTGCTCGCCGGAGGACGCCGTGCTGGTCCTGGAGACGGCGCGGGCGGCGGGGCTCACCCCGGCCGGCCTCTCCGTCCACGTCGGCTCGCAGCAGATGACCGCCGGGGCCTGGCAGCGTGCGGTGGACGAACTGGCCGCGGTGACCGAGGCGTTGAACGCTCGGGGCATCCTGCTGGACCACGTCAACCTGGGCGGCGGCCTGCCCGCCCTCGGCGTCCTGGACAAGCGGGGCCGGCCGCTCGACCCGCCGCTGGACAAGATCTTCGCCGTGCTCCGGGAGGGCATGCAGCGCCTGCGGGAGGTGTCGGCCTCGCCGCTGGACTTCCTGCTGGAGCCGGGCCGCCACCTGGTCGCCGACCACGGCGCGATCCGGGCCCACGTCTCCCGGCTGTCCGCGCGGCGGCAGCTCTCCGGCGAGCGGCAGCACTGGCTCTACCTGAGCTGCGGCAAGTTCAACGGCCTGTACGAGATGGACGAACTGCAGTACCGGCTGGAGTTCCCCACCCATCCGGAACCGCCGTATGTGCCGGCCGTCGTCGCGGGCCCGACCTGCGACAGCGACGACGCGTACGCCGACGAGGACGGCCTGGTCCCGGTGCCGGCCGCCGCCGCGTCCGGGGACCCGGTCTGGATCTTCTCCTGCGGCGCGTACGCCACCGCCTACACGACCCAGGGCTTCAACGGCTTTCAGCCGCTTCCGTACACCTGCATCCGCGGTGGCGACGTCTCCATGGGAGGTGACGGGTAGATGTCCGACGACATCCGCATCCGCCGGCTGGCCGCCGGCGACTGGGACGACGTGGTCGCGCTGGAGGAGCGCGCCTACGCCGCGAGCGGCCTGTCCGAGGGCCGGGCCGCCCTGGAGTCCCGCGGCCGGGCCTCGCCCGACACCTGCTTCGCCCTGGAGTACCGGGGGCGGTTCGGCGGCTACCTGCTGGCCCTGCCCTACCCGCTGTTCCACTGCCCGGACCTGAGCCGCGCGGAGGCGGCCGGGACGGCACCCGGCATCAGCCCTGACCCGGGGTCCGGCACGGGAACGGGGAGCAACATGCACGCGCACGACCTCGTCATCGCCGAGGAGCTGCGCGGCCGGGGCCTGGCACCGGTGCTGCTCACCCACCTCGCCGGGACGGCCCGGAAGCGGGGCTTCACCACCATCTCGCTGGTGGCCGTCCGCGGCAGCGACGTCCTGTGGGCCCCGCTCGGCTACCGGGCCGACCCCGGAGTCGTGCTCCCGGCGAGCTACGGCGACCGCGCGGTCTACATGTCGATGCCGCTCCTCCCGGCCGGGACGTCCTCCCCCGTCCGCCCGGCCGGGCACACCAACGTCCGGCCGGCCGGGTCGGCACCGAAAGTCGAAGTGGGCTGATGCACATGTTCCGCGTTCGCGATGACTACCGCCGGTCGCAACTGGCCATCGCGGCCCTGTTCCTCTTCCTCGGCTTCCAGTACGCGACCTGGGTCTCGCGGCTCCCCGCGCTGCGCACCCGGCTCGACCTGGGCGAGGCCGAGATCGGCCTGCTGCTGATGGTCTGCGGCATCGGCGCCGCCGTCTCCTTCCCGCTCGTCACGTGGCTGATGAAGCGGCTGGGCTCGCGCATGCTGGCCATCGTCTCCGCGCTCGCGCTGGGCGCCGTCCTGCTCGCGCTCTCCGTGGTGCCGGACTACCCGGTCACGCTGCTGGTCGTGTTCTGCGACGGCGTCGCGGTCGGCTGTCTGAACGTCGCGATGAACGCGCAGGGCGCGGCACTGGAGGAGCGGTTCCGGCGGACCACGATGTCCCGCCTGCACGCGACGTTCAGCGGCGGCTCGCTGCTGGCCGCCCTGCTCGCCTCCGGCGTCAACGCGTTCACCGGCACGCTCGCGGTCCACTTCGGCCTCGCCGTCGCGCTGCTGGTGCTGGTGCTCGGCCTCGCCCGGCCGGGTCTGCTGCGGGAGGACCGGGACGCCGGGCCGGCCCCGGCCGCCCAGGAGCCCGCTGCGGAGCCCGCGCAGGAACCCGCGCGGGACCTCGCCGGGGCCGGGGCCGGAGCCGGGACGGCGGACGGGCGGAAGCGCCGCAGGCTCTCCCTCCCCTCCCGGGTGACGCTCTGGATGGGCCTCGCCATGGTGTTCGGCACCGTGACCGAGGGCGCGATGAACGACTGGTCGGCGCTCTACCTCAAGGACGTCGTGCACGCGGCGCCCTCGCTGGCGCCGCTGGGCATCGCGGTCGTCTCGGTCATGATGGTGCTGGCCCGGATCTTCGCCGACGGCTGGCGCAGCCGCCTCGGCGACGGCGTGATCGTCCGGGCCGGAAGCCTGCTGGCGGGCTGCGGCCTCGCGCTCGCCCTGCTGGTCGGCGGCCTGGTGCCGACGCTGCTCGGCTTCGCCTGCGTCGGTGCGGGCGTCGCCGCCGTCACCCCCTGCGTGTACGTGGCCGCGGCCCGGCAGGGCTCCGACGCGCTGTCGCTGGTGGCCGCCATGGGCACCACGGGCCTGCTGGCCGGGCCGGCCATGATCGGTTTCATCGCCAACGGCAGCGGCCTGACCTGGGGCATGGCCGCGGTGGCCGCCTCGGCGGCGGTCGTCTCGCTCTGCGCCACCCGGATCCGCTGGCCCGCCGTCCACCGGGCACCCGCCGACGAACCGTCCGCGGCCGGCCCCGCGCCCGGCGGCGCCCTCCACGAGGCCTGAGCCACTCCCCACGGTCCGTGCGTCGCTCTCCCCCGAGGCGCACGGCCCGGGGCCCCCGTCCCGCTCCCCGGGGCGGGGGCCCGTCACCGCCCTCGCCACTGCCCCTGATCACGTCCGGGCGGCCGGCCGGCCGGGGACGGCGGACAAGCAGGCGAAAACCAGGTGCAACCGTCCCACCCCGCTGGCTAGGGTCGGCGGATGACCACTCGCACCTTCCGCATCATGGTCCGCGGCGTCTTCGACGGCCTCACCCCCGGCCAGCACGCCGAACTCACCGCCCGCGCCGACCAGCACAGCATCCTCAACGCCGCGTTCACCCCGGAAGGTCACCTCAGCTACGACCTCGCCGCCCGCGCCGCCTTCACCTTCCGCTTCCTGGACTCCGGCGAGGCGGAGGAGGACATCCTGGACGCGACCGAGCGCGCCGAGGAAGCCGCAAAGGCCTGGCTGAGCGAGCGCGGCTACGGCTGGAAGAACCTGCGCAGCCAGGCCGAGGACCTCTCCCAGGCCGCCCTGGGCAAGCGGCAGCGCCGCGCCGCCCGCACCGCCTGACGGTCCCGGACCTGCGCCCGCCTCCCGCCTCCCGCTTCCCGCCTCCCGCTGACCGGATCGTTCCGCACCCGGCCCCGATGGTGCCTTCCGGCTGCACCCCGCGCCGACCATGCTCGAAGCATGAACAGCGCACTCGTCGTCATCGACGTCCAGGAGTCCTTCCGGCAGCGGGCCGACTGGGCGGCCGTCTCCGACCCCGGCATCGCGACCAAGGTGAACCGCCTGGTCGAGCACACCCGCGCCGGCGGAGACCTCGTCGTCTGGGTCCTGCACAGCGATCCGGGCACCGGCACCGTCTTCGACCCGGCGAACGGGCACGTCCGCCTGATCGAGGGCCTGGAGCCGGCCGCCGACGAGCCCGTCATCACCAAGACCTCGCACAACGCGTTCACCACCACCAACCTGCAGCAGCTGCTCACCACGCGCGGCATCCGCGAGGTGGTGGTCTGCGGCATCCGCACCGAGCAGTGCTGCGAGACCACCACCCGGGTCGCCGCGGACCTCGGGTACGACGTCGTCTTCGTCACCGACGCCACCGCGACCCACCCCGTCGAGCACCGCGACGCCCCGCCCGGCCGCAGCCTCGCCGAGATCCTCGCCGACCCGCGCACCCTCTCCACCGACGCGGTCATCGCCCGCACGGAGTACGCTCTGGCCGGGCGGTTCGCCCGGGTCACCAGCGTCGAGGAGCTGACCGGATCGTGACGCGCGTCGTCTTCCTGCTCGTGCCGCAGCTGCACCTGCTCGACCTCGCCGGGCCCGCCCAGGTGTTCTCCACCGCCGCCGAGCAGGGCCTCGGCTACGAGGTCCGGTACGTGGCCGAGCAGGAGGACGTCCCCACCGCCCAGGGCCTGGCCCTCCGGGCCGCCACCACATGGCCCGAGCTGACCGCGGAGGACCTGCTCGTCGTCCCCGGCTGGCGCTCCCACGTCCTGCGCGCCCACGGCGAGCTCGCGCCGGCCACCCTGGCCCGGCTCGCCGCGCACCACGCGGCCGGCGGCACCGTCGCCAGCGTCTGCGCGGGCGCCGACGCCCTCGGCCGCGCCGGCCTGCTGGACGGCCGCCGCTGCACCACCCACCACGACGTCCAGGAGGAACTCGCCGCCCGCCATCCGCGCGCGACCGTGGTCCGCGACGTGCTGTACGTCGCCGACGACCGGGTGATCACCTCCGCCGGCATCGCCAGCGGGATCGACCTCGCCCTGCACCTGGTCGCCGTCCGCCACGGACCGGCGGCGGCCGCCCGGGTCGCCCGGGAGATGGTCGTCTACGCCCGGCGCAACGGCGACGAGCAGCAGGCGAGCGTCATGCTCCGGCACCGCGCCCACCTCGTCGACGCCGTCCACCGGGTGCAGGACCTCATCGACGCCCGCTTCACCACCCGGCTCGGCCTCGCCGACCTCGCCGCGGCCGCCGGCGTCAGCGAGCGCACCCTCACCCGCCACTTCACCGAGGCCACCGGGCTCACCCCGCTCCGCTACCAGCAGGAACTCCGGGTCGAGCGCGCCGAACACCTCATCGCCCACGGCGTCACCGCCGAATCCGCCGCCCGCACGGTCGGTTTCCAGGACGCCCGCATGCTGCGGCGCCTCCGCGCCCGCGCCTTCTCTACCGAAAGGCAGAGAGAGGAAGCCGA
>NZ_JBEYVJ010000433.1:0-5358 GCF_040643935.1 Kitasatospora sp. NPDC047058
GCGCTACTTGCCGCTGCTCACCAGTTCCCGTTCCCCGCCGCCTTCGCCGCCCTCGGCGGCCTCACGGCGGTTGCGCAGGATCGACGAGCCGAGCGTCGCCGGAGGGGCCGATCTCCTCGGCGAACAGGCCGACGTGGTTGGCGTAGGTGAGCATCTTGTCGAAGGCGTAGCGCGCCTGTTCGAGGCGCCCGGCACGGGCGAGGGCCTCGACGTAGAGGAAGGTGCAGAGGTTGAAGGTGCCCTCGGAGCCGCGCAGGCCGTCCGGGGAGGCGGCGGGGTCGTAGCGGTAGACCAGGCTGTCGCTCACCAGCTCCTGCTCCATCGCGTCGAGGGTGGAGAGCCAGTCGGGGTCGCGCGGGGTGATGAAGCCCATCCGCGGCATGAGCAGCAGTGAGGCGTCCAGGACCTCGGTGTCGTAGTGCTGGACGAAGGCCCGGCGCCGGTCGCTCCAGCCGCGCTCGACGAGCTGGCGGAAGACGGCGTCCCGGGCGGTGCGCCAGCGGTCGAGGTCGGCGGGGCGGGAGTGGGCGGTGGCGAGGCGGATGCCGCGGTCGAACGCGACCCAGGACATCAGCCGGCTGTAGGTGAAGTTCTGCTGCCCGCCGCGGGTCTCCCAGATGCCCTCGTCGGGGCGGTCCCAGTGGTCGGCGAACCAGTCCATCAGTTCGGCCAGGGAGTGCCAGCCGCGGAGGGCTCCGATGTCCGCGTGCTGGGCGAGGGCGTCGATGGCCTCGCCGTAGATGTCGAGCTGGATCTGGTCGGCCGCGGCGTTGCCCGCCCGGACGGGGGCCGACCTCCGGTAGCCCTCCAGGTGGCCGAGGGTCTCCTCGGTCAGGTGCGGCTCGCCGTCGACCCGGTACATGATCTGCAGCGGCTCGCCCGACGCGGTGCCGCCGGCCTCCAGCCGGGCCCGCAGCCAGCGGCGGAAGGCGTGGGCCTCGTCGGTGAAGCCCAGGTCGATCAGGGCGCGGACGGAGAGCGAGGCGTCGCGGATCCAGGTGTAGCGGTAGTCCCAGTTCCGCTCGCCGCCGACCTGTTCGGGCAGTCCCATGGTGGCGGCGGCGATCGGCGCCCCGCTGGGCGCGTAGGTGAGCAGCTTGAGGGTGATGGCGGAGCGGTTCACCATGTCGTGCCAGCGGCCCCGGTAGGTGGAGTGGCGCAGCCAGTCCAGCCAGAAGTGGCGGCAGTCGTCGAAGAGCCGCTGGGCGGTGGCCAGGTCGAGCGGGGCCTCGGCGGGTGCCGCGGAGGGCGTGCTGGTCAGGGCGAAGGCGGCGAACTCGCCGGCGTCGAGGGTGAACCGGGCGCTGATGTCGTCGCCCTCGGGGCGGAGCTCGATGCCGGGGGTGGCCGTGAGGTGCAGGTCGGTGCCGGGGCCGTGGAACCGCACCGCGCCGTCACCGTCCCGGGACAGGCTGTGGTTCGCCCGGCCGTAGTCGAAGCGGGGGCGGCAGGTGAGCTCGAACGGCAGGCTGCCGCGGACGGCCCGGGCGAGGCGTAGCACGGTGTGCCGGTCGGAGGGGGTGGAGGAGATGTCCGGGGACATGAAGTCGATGACCTCGCCCACGCCGCCCGGTGCCATGAAGCGGGTGACCAGGACGGCGGTGTCGGCCAGGTAGAGCTGCCGCACGCTGGTCTCCGGCCCGGGGTCGAGGTCGGCGGCGAGCCGGAAGCGGCCGCCGCGGTCGCTGTCCAGCAGGGAGGCGAACACGCTGGGCGAGTCGAAGCGCGGGGTGCACCACCAGTCCAGCGTGCCGTCGCCGGCCACCAGGGCGGCGGTCTGGAGGTCGCCGATCATCCCGTGGTACGCGATGGGCGGATAGGCCCGGTCCATGGGGGGCTCCCCTCTCTCCGCAGCGGCCTTTCCAGGCTAGGCCGGGTGCCCGGTCCGTGCAGTGCGGGCCGCCGTGGGCCGGCCGGTGCGGCCGCCGCCCGCCGTGCGGGCCCGGCCCCCGCTCCGCGCCATCGTCCGCGGGGGCACTGTGACCTGACTCTCACTCAAAAGTTCACCTCTAGGGTCTACCCGCGTAAACCCCCTGCACGCCATGCTGGTTGCCAGCCCGGGCGGCTCCGCCCGGGGGCTTCGGCCTGCCCTCACACCGATCCTGGAGTCCCTGCATGCCTGCCATACGCACGCCCCACCGTGCCCTGCTCGCCGTCCTCGGTGCGCTGCTGCTGGCCCTCACCACCCTGCTGGCCGGTGCCGGCACCGCCCAGGCCGCCCTGCCCACCCCGGTGTCGGCCGCCATCGCCCGCACCTACCTGGCCGCCCTCCCGGTGGCCGCGGAGACCCACGCCGACACCTACGACCGGACGCTGTTCCCGCACTGGATCACCATCTCCGGCACCTGCAACACCCGGGAGACCGTGCTCAAGCGCGACGGCAGCGGCGTGGTGACCGACTCCGCCTGTGCGTCCGTGAGCGGCAGTTGGACCTCGGTGTACGACAACGTCACCACCACCAACGCGTCCGCCTTCGACATCGACCACCTGGTGCCGCTCGCCGAGGCCTGGCGCTCCGGCGCCTGGGCCTGGACCACCGACCAGCGCAAGGCCTTCGCCAACGACCTGACCCGCCCGCAGCTGCTCGCCGTCTCGGCGTCCTCCAACCGCACCAAGGGCGACCAGGACCCGGCCGACTGGCTGCCGCAGGCCTCCTACCGCTGCACCTACGCCCGCGCCTGGGTCCAGGTGAAGTACTACTACGGCCTGAACGTCGACAGCGCCGAGAAGAGCGCGCTCTCCGCGATCCTCAACGGCTGCTGACGAAACGTTCCACCTCATGCCGGAGCCTCCGGCCGGTACCCGTTCCGGCCGGAGGCTCCTCGTCATCTCCCGTGCTCTACGCGCTCTTGATGGCGTCCAGGATGTCCACCCGGGCGGCCCGGCGGGCCGGCCAGAGGGCGGCGAGCAGGCCGATCAGGGCGGCGCCGAGCAGGAACACCAGCACCTGGACCGGCGGGACCACCGTGGTGATGCCCTTGAAGACGTCCGCGAGCGTCCGGATGCCCGCCCACGCGGTGACGATGCCGAGCAGGACGCCGACCACGCCGCCGAACAGGGCGATCACCAGCGACTCCAGCCGGACCATCCGGCCGATGCCGCGGCGGTCCAGGCCGATCGCCCGCAGCATGCCGATCTCGCGCCGGCGCTCGAACACCGACATCGCCATGGTGTTGACGACGCCGAGCACCGCGATCACCACGGACATGCCGAGCAGCCCGTACATCATGTTGAGCACGGCGGTCACCAGCTGGCGGTTCTCCGCCTTGATGTCCTTCTCGCCCTTGACCGCGATCAGCGGGTTGCCGCCGGTGGCGTCGCGCAGCGCCTGCTTCAGTCCGGCGGTCGCGCCGTCGGCGCCCTTGACCAGCACCTTGTCCAGGCCGGCGCCGGCCGAGGCGTGCGGCCCGACCACGGCGTCCGGGGCGACCAGGCCGCTCAGCACGGAGTTGGCCTCCAGCACGCCGCCGACCACCAGCGAGCCCTTGGTGCCGTCCGGGTAGGTGACGGCCAGGGCCGAGCCGACCGTGAGGCCGGTGCGCTCGGCGTGGCCGGCGGTGATCAGCAGCTTGCCCTGCTTGAGCGCGTCGGCCGCGCCCTCCTTCACCTTGACGGTGGCCAGCCGGTCGATGGTGTCCGCGTCGACGGCGGTCAGCCACTCGGTGTCGCCGTCGGCGCCGGTCTCGACCGGGACGCTGCGCATCACGCTCATCGCGGTGACGCCGGGCGTCCGGGCGATCTGGGGGGCGACGTCGGGGGAGAGCATCGAGTAGTTCTGCATGGCGACGGTGTAGTCGGCCTTCATGTCGCTCGCGGTGGCCTCGTCCACGGCCTTGTTCACCGAGGCGCCGACCACGGTCAGCGCGGTGATCAGGGTGACGCCGATGGTGAGCGCCGAGGCGGTGGCGGCGGTGCGGCGCGGGTTGCGGACGGCGTTCTCCCGGGCCAGCTTGCCCGGCGTCCCGTACAGCCTGCGCAGCAGCGGGGCGAACAGCGCGATCAGCGGCCGGGCGAGCAGCGGGGTCAGCACGAACACGCCGATCAGCAGCGCGCCGGCGCCGAGGCCGACCAGCTTGACCTCCTTGGCGGCCGAGCCGGCCAGCAGGCCGCCCACACCGGCCGCGGAGAACAGCAGGCCGATGATGTTGCGGACCAGCAGGCTCTTCTGGGTGGCGGGCTGCTCGGCCGAGCTCATCGCCGCGACGGGGGCGATCCGGGAGGCGCGGCGGGCGGGCAGCCAGGCGGCCAGCACGGTCACCAGGACGCCGACACCGACGGCGGTGAGCACCGTGGACGGGCCGACGACCAGCGGGCCGTCCGGCAGGTTGGCCTCCAGCGGGCCGTTCAGCAGTGCGCGCAGGCCGGAGGCGATGCCGACACCGGCGACGAGGCCGGCCACCGAGGCGCTCAGGCCGACCGCCAGGGCCTCCAGCAGTACGGAGCGGGTGATCTGCTTGCGGCTGGCGCCGACGGCGCGCAGCAGCGCGAGTTCCCGGGTGCGCTGGGCGACCAGCATGGTGAAGGTGTTGGCGATGATGAAGACGCCGACGAAGAGCGCGATGCCGGCGAAGACCAGCAGGGCGCGGCTCATGCCCTTGGTGCCGGCCTCGATCATCCGGTCCTGGTCGGCGGCGAGCTCGCGGCCGGTCTGCGCGTCGATCGTGTCGCCCGGCGGGACGGCCTGCTTGGCGGCGGTGAGCAGGGCGTTGTCGTCGGCGCCGGGCTTGCCCTTGACGTCGATCTCGGCGAAGCGGCCGGGGGAGAGGTAGAGCTGCTGGGCGGTCGCGGTGTCGAAGGCGGCGAGCGAGCCGCCGGAGACGACGCGCGGGTCGTTGGTGCGCAGGGTGCCGGTGAGCTTCAGCTCCATCACCGGGCCGTTGACGGCGACCCGGACGGTGTCGCCGACCTGGTAGCCGCCCTTCTCGGCGGTCCTCCGGTCGAGCGCGATCTCCTTGGCGCTCTTGGGGCCCTGGCCCTCGACCAGCGGGTACCGCGGGTCGGTGCCGTCCGCGCCGGGGACGTAGTTGGTGCCGGTGGTGGAGAAGCCGTTGCCGATCAGCGCGCCCTTGCGGTCGGCGATGCCGGCGAAACCGCTGACCACGCCGCGTGCCTCGGCGGCTCCCGGCAGGGCGGCCAGCGCCTTGCGGGTGTCCTCGGTGAGGGCGGGCCCGCCGGCGGTCCTGCCGCCGTGGTCGTAGCCCTTGCCGACGGCGCCGCGGTCGCTGACCGTGACGGTGATGTCGGTGTAGCTCTTGGCGCTCTGGGAGCGCAGCGCGTTGCCGAGGGTGTCCGTGAAGACGAGGGTGCCCGCCACGAAGGCGGTGCCGAGCATGACGGCGAGGGCCGTCATGAGCAGTC
>NZ_JBEYVJ010000434.1:0-5345 GCF_040643935.1 Kitasatospora sp. NPDC047058
CCTTCTACCCCCCCCACCCCGCCAACCGCGCTGCTTCCCATGGTCCCTGTCGTACACACGGGTGCACTCCCCACCGGCCCGGCGCGGCGGGAGGGTGCCGCGCCGGGCCGGGCCGTGCCCCCGGGGGGCCGGGGGCCGGGGAGGTCAGGCGTCCTGGCCGAGCCAGAGGTCGGGGCCGAACACCTCGTAGTGGATGGCCGAGGCCGGCACGCCGGCGGTGAGCAGCTGGCTGCGGACCGAGCGCAGGAAGGGCAGCGGGCCGCAGAGGTACGCGGTGGTGCCGGCCGGGATGTCGACGGTGGAGAGGTCGACCAGGCCGGTGCGCTCCTGCGGCCAGTCGCCGAGCGGGCGCTCGTAGAAGACGTGGGCGGTCGCGTTCGGCAGCTTGGCGGTGAGCTGGCCGAGGTCGGCGCGGAAGGCGTGCGAGAGCTGGTCGCGGTCGCCGTGGACGGAGATCACCCTCCGGGCGGAGCCGGTGCCGGCCAGGTGGGCCAGCATCGCGGTCATCGGGGTGTTGCCGATGCCGGCCGAGGCGAGCAGCACCGGGCCGGCCTCGGCGCCCGCGTGGTCGGCCAGGGTGAGGTCGCCCAGCGGCGGGGCGAGCTCGACGACGTCGCCGGTGTGCAGGTGGTCGTGCAGGTGGTTGGAGATCTCGCCGGCCGGGTCGCCCTCGGCCGCGGCGGCGGCCCGCTTGACGGTGAACTGCAGCGCGCCGTCCGGGTTGCCGGAGAGGCTGTACTGGCGGATCTGGTGGGCGCCGTCGGGCAGCTCGGCGCGGACCGAGACGTACTGGCCGGGCCGGGACGGCGGGACGGGGCCGCCGTCGGCCGGGCGGACCAGGTAGGTGGTGACGTCGTCGGTCTCCTGGTAGCGGGCCACCACCGTGTACGGGCGCCACAGGTCGGCCGGGTCGCCGCCCTGCGCGGCCGCGGTCTCGGCGCGCAGCCGGTCCTCGACGGCGATCAGCGCGTTGGCCATCAGCCAGTACACCTCGTCCCAGGCGGCGGCGACCTCGGGCGTCACGGCCTCGCCGAGCACCTCGACGATGGCGGCGAACAGGTGCTCGTGGACGATCCGGTACTGGTCGTTGCTGATGCCGACCGAGACGTGCTTGTGCGCGATCCGGGCGAGCATGGCGTCCGGCCGCTGGTCGGGGTGGGCTATCAGGGCCGAGGCGAACGCGGCTATGGAGCCGGCCAGTGCCTGCCGCTGGCTGCCGTTGGCCTGGTTGCCCCGGTTGAACAGGTCGCGCAGCAGCTCCGGGTGGGCCGCGAACATCTTCTGGTAGAAGAGCGGCGTGATGTCGCCGATCGCACCGCCAACGGCGGGCAGGGTGGCTTCGACGACCTCGGCGGACTTGGCGGACAGCATCTGGCTAGCTCCAAATTGGTATCTGAGAGTCGTATTTTAGGCCGTGCGGATGCGCGACCCGGCGGTGCGGGTGGGTGGGGGTGTGGGGTTGGGGCGTGGGGGTCGGGGTGGTGGGCGGGGGCTCAGTCGGCGGGTCTGCCGGTGAGGCTGAGCAGGATCGGGCCGGTGGGGGAGCCGACCAGGTCACCGATGGAGAGCGGGTCGAGCGTGGCGAAGAACGCCTCCTGTGCGGTGCGCAGCGCCCCGCGCAGGCGGCATGCGGCGCGCAGCGGGCACGGCGGCTCGTCCTCGCAGCCGACCACGTCGCCGACGCCCTCCAGCTCGCGCAGCAGCAGCCCGAGCGAGCCGGTCCGGCCGGCGGAGGTGAGTACCAGGCCCCCGCCCCGCCCGCGCCGGGCCTCCACCACCCCGAGGTGCTGCAGCCGGCTGACCACCTTGGCGGCGTGCGTGTACGGCACGGCCACCGCCTCGGCCACCTCGCGGGTGGTCGGGAGCGCGTCCTCGTCGAGGACCGCCAGCCGCATGGCGATGCGGAGGGCGATGTCGGTGCTCTTGGTCAGCCTCACGATCCAGAGGCTATCTAATGCGACTCCAGGAATCCAATTTCCTGCACGCGAGCTGCCGAGGGCTCTCCCGCGCGGGCTGTCGGGGCCGTCCCGGGCGGGCTCCCGGCATGGTGGGCGGGCTCCGGCGGGCGGACTCCGGCGGGCGGGCGGTTCGGCGGGTGCCCGAAGGGCCTCGGGCCGCCCGGCGCCTCACGCCCCGCACTCGACGGGGGCCGGCATGCCGAGGCCGGCCGCGGTCCGGCTGGCGAGGGTGCGGCCGTAGCGGCGCAGCAGGAGGGTGGCGGTGGTGGCGAGGCCGAGCGTCAGGCCGACCCAGAGGCCGCGCACGCCGGTGCCGAGGGGGCCGGAGAGCAGCCAGCCGGCCGGCAGGCCGACCAGCCAGTACCCGACCAGGGTGATCCGGAAGCCGCCCGCGGTGTCGTCCAGTCCGCGGAGCAGGCCGACGCCGATGACCTGGGCGCAGTCGACGACCTGGAGCAGCGCGATGACGACCAGCAGGCCGGTGGCGATCTCCAGGCCCGGCCGGTCGGCGGCCGCGTCCGGGGCGAAGAACGGGCGCAGCACCAGCTCGGGCAGGGCGAGGTAGAGCGCGCCGGACGCGGTCGTCACCGCCGCGCCGCAGGCCAGTGCGGTGTTCCGCAGGCGCCGTACGGCCGCGTGGTCGCCGAGGGTGAGCTCGCGGCTGACGTCGATGGACGCCGCCTGGGAGAGGCCGACCCCGAGCTGGAACACGATGTTGATCAGCTGGCTGACGGCGGTGTGCGCGGCGAGCGCGGCCGCGCCGAAGCTGCCGGCCAGCAGCGCGGTCACCAGGAAGAAGCCGCCCTCGGAGCCGTAGGTGGCGGAGATCGGCGTGCCGAGCCGGAGCAGCCGCCGCAGGGCCGGCAGGTCGGCCTTGCGGAAGCCCGGGCGGAGCAGCGGCGCGAGCAGCGGGTCGCGGCGGGCGATCGCGTACAGCGCCGCGCAGGAGAACAGCTGCACGATGCTGGTGGCGACCCCGATACCGGCCAGGCCGAGTTCGGGAAGACCCCAACTCCCGTGGGCCAGCGCCCAGTCGAGGGTGGCGTTGACGGCGATCGAGACGACCGTGATCTGCAGCAGGGCCTGCGGGCGGCGCATGCCGACGGTGAACTCGCGCAGCGCCTGGAACCAGAGGCTGGGCAGCAGGCCGGGGGCGAGCGCGGCGAGCATGTCCCGGGTGAGGGCGGCTACGTGGGCGTCCTGGCCGAGGAGACCCACCGCCCGGCCGGCCAGGATCATCACGACGATGCCGGTGATCCCGGCGATGGTGGCGACCGCGATGGCCGCCCGGAGCGCGCCGCGGACCTCGTCCTCGGACCGCGCCGCCTCGCTGGCCGGTGCGGCCCCGTGGGCCGGAGCAGCCCCGCCGGCCGGGGAGCCCCCGTCGCCTTCCGCGCCGGTGCCTGACGCCGCACCGCCTGCGGCCGGTCCGGTGCGTGCCGCCCGTTCCGCGCGGGCGGCGGCCGCGGCCACCTGGTTGCCCACGGGCGTGATCAGGCCGGCGCCCATGACACGGACCTGGACGAAGATCACCACCGCGAGCCCCCCGGCCGCGAGTTCCGCCGTCCCGAGGGCGCCCATCATCACCATGTCGGTGGTGGTGAGTGCGATCTGGGCGAGCTGGGTGAGCGCGAGCGGGACGGCGAGGACGGCGAGGGCCCGGCTGTCGCGGGCGAGGGCGATGAGGTGCTGTCGCATGGCGGGCGTCACGGGTCTCCGGTGTCCGGAGGCCCGCCGGTCCGGCTGGTCCGCCGCAGGGAAGGCCTCGTGCGGTGGGCGACGGGCAGGGTGGAGCCGGGGCGCGTCTCCGGACTCCCGCCTGCCGGGCGTTCGACGACTCGCCATGGCTCCGCCGCCGCGAGCGTAACCGGAGGCGTCGCCATGAGTCGCGTGGTTTTCGCGTGGGTGCGACGAGTTGACTGACCGTCGGCTCGCCCGTGGCCGCTGGCCGCCCGGGCGCCGCCCCGCCGTCGTCACGGCCGCCGCCTTCGTCACGCCCCCACCGTCGGGGTCAGCTGTCCCGCAGGATCCGGTACGCCGTGCGCGGGTGGAGACGCAGCAGGGCGAGCAGGGTGCGGGAGGCGCCGACCGGGATGACCGGACGGCCGCGTTCGATGCCGCGCAGGACGGCCCCGGCGGCGGCCGATGCGGGGATCTTGCGGGTGGCGCCCTCGCGGCCCGCGGTCATCGGGGTGTCGACCAGCGGCAGGACCACCTCCTGGACCCGGACCGCAGGCGTTCCGCGCTCGGCCTGGTACCGCAGCGCCTGCAGCAGGGTGTGGACGGCGGCCTTGGTCGCGCAGTACACCGGCGCGGTCCGCTTGGGCGCGTAGGCCAGCCCGGAGGTGGCGGCGACGAAGGCGGCGGCACCGCCCTCGGCGCCGGCGGCGGCGAGGTGCGGCCAGCTCGCGGTGGCGAGCTCGACCACCGACCGCAGGTTCACCGCGATCTCCTCCTCGGCCCGGGCCAGCACCTCGGGCGCCGGCCCCCGGGTGAGGTCGCCGAGGTGCTGGACGCCGGCGTTGGCCACCACCACGTCCAGGCCGCCGAGTGCGGCGACCGCGCGCCCGGCCAGCCGGGTCGCCTCGCCGGGCACCGAGAGGTCGGCGGCGAAGGCGGTCAGCGGCGTGCCGCCGAGGAGTTGCGGCCCGTCCGCCGCGACCCGGCGGCCGCAGACGGCGACCCGGGCGCCGGCCGCGGTGAGGGCCTCCGCGAGGGCGAGGCCGACCCCGCTGGTGCCGCCGGTGACCAGGATGCGCTTTCCGTTCAGGTTCATGCCGGACACGATGGCGCGGCCCGGCCACCCGCACTTGTACCATCGCGCCATGCGGCCGGCGGTGAGGGAGATGGCGCGCACCGTCCACCCCGAGCTGGCCGGCGCGGTCCTCACCGCGCTCGCCCGGCACGCCGGGCCGTCGCCGTTGCCGTCGTCGTTGCCGTCGTCGTTGCAGCAGCAGCCGCCGTTCCAGCCGCCCGGCCCGGCCGAGACCGAGGCGGGCCGGCTCCTCGCCGACGGTGCCGCGGTGCCCGAAGCGCTGCACCGCGAACTGCTCGCCGCCCTGCACGTCCGCGGCCGCGCCGCCGTGCTCGATGCCGGACGCGCACTCTTCGAGCGCCCACGGGACCCGCTGCTGCGCGGGCTGATGGCCGCTCCCGACGTCCCCGCGCTGCTCGCCCGCGCCCGCCCCGTCGAGCCCTGGCTCTACGCCGGGCACCGGACCCGGAGCACGCTCCGGACCGGCGAACTGACGGTCCGTCATCTCGCCTACCTCGGACGACCGCCCGCCCTCGCCGAGACCCTCTTCGTCTGCGCCGTGCACACCGCCGCCGTGGCCGCCGTCACCGGCCGGCCGGTCGACGCCACGCTGCTCGCCGCGGACCGTCCGG
>NZ_JBEYVJ010000435.1:0-5300 GCF_040643935.1 Kitasatospora sp. NPDC047058
GAGGGCCTGTTCGGCGACTCACTGCTGGTCAGCACCTCGGTCCCCACCGCCCCGGGCGCCTCGACGCTCAAGCTGGGCAGCCTGGCCTTCCTGCGGGCTCGTCGTCCTCCGTACACGTCCGGGCATGCGGCGTGCGCGGGAGGGCGCCGGCCGTAGCACCGAACAGCCGTCCCCCGGCGAGCGGCATCGCGCTGTGGAGGATCGGACGGTGTCGCCGCGCGCCTTGGGCGCGAACCATGGACGAGTTGCGTGGCCCGGGCCCCGGCCCGGCCGCCGCGACAGCCCGGCGATCCCCTCTCCGTTCCGCCGCGGCGAGCACCAGGAAGACGATGCCCATGTCCCACGCCCAGTCCGCCGCCGGCCACGCTGATCGAACAGCACGGCGTCGACACCATCCCCGAGGCCGAGCGAACCAGCACGCCGCGCGACGTGCTGTCCATCCTGGTCGGTTCGAACCTCGCCTTCGGCGTGGTGGTCTTCGGCTGGCTCCCGGTCTCCTTCGGGCTCTCCTTCTGGGCCTCCGCCGCCGCGTTGATCCTCGGCACCGCCCTCGGCATCGCACTGACCGCGCCGCTCGCCCTGGTGTCGCTGCGCACCGCGACCAACCTGTCCACCAGTTCCGGCGCCTTCTTCGGCGTCCGCGGGCGGCTGCTCGGCTCGGTCATCGGCCTGCTGCTGTCCCTGGGGTACACCGCGCTCGCGCTCTGGGTCGGCGGCGACGTGGTGGTCGGCGCGCTCGGCCGGCTGCTCGGCCTGCCGGCCGGCGGCGCCTCGTACGTGGCGACGTACAGCGTGCTGGCCGCGCTCAGTGCGACGGCGGCCGTCTTCGGCTACCGGCTGCTGCTGAAGCTGGAGCGCGTGCTGATGTGGGCCATGGGCGCCCTGCTGCTCGCCGGACTGTTCGCCTTCTCGCCGCACTTCGACGGCTCGGCGCACGGCGGCTACCTGCTCGGCGGGTTCTGGCCGACCTGGCTGCTGGCGGTGGTCGCGGCCGGGCTGAGCGGCCCGATCGCCTTCATCACCCTGCTCGGCGACTACACCCGCTACGTCTCCCCGGCCCGGCACGGCGACCGGCGGGTGCTGGGTGCCACGGCCGCCGGACTGTTCCTCGGCCTGCTGGTCCCGCAGCTGTTCGGCGCCTTCACCGCCGTGGCCACCGGCGCGGGCGACGACTATGTGGGCAGCCTGATCGCCGGCGCGCCGCTGTGGATCCTGCTGCCGCTGCTGCTCAACGGTCTGCTCGGCACCGCGGGCAACACCGGCCTGATGCTCTACAGCATGGGCCTGGACCTGGACGCCATCCTGCCCCGCGCGACCCGGCGGCAGGCCACCTACGTGGTGGCGGGGGTGGCGACCGGCCTGGTCTTCCTCGGCCACTTCGTCTGGAGCGCGCAGGACGCTGTCACCTCGTTCGTGCTGGTGCTGACCGCGATCGGGACCCCGTGGGCGGTCATCACGTTGATCGGCCACCGGCGCTGCCGGGGCGACTACGACCAGCGGTCGCTGCAGGTCTACAACCGCGGCACCCGGGGCGGCGTCTACTGGTACCGCGCGGGCTGGAACGTGCCGGCCACCGTCGCCTGGGCCGTCGGCAGCGCGGTCGGGCTGTGCGCGGTGGGCACGCCGGTCTACCGCGGCCCGCTGCTGGCGCTGACAGGCGGCGTCGACCTGAGCTTCGTCCTCTCGGGCGTGCTCGCGGCACTGCTCCACCTGCTGCTGTCGCGCCCCGCGCGCGGCCGGGTGGGCCGGCTCATGGCACCCGTACCCGAGGCGGCCGCCCCGGACCGGTCCCCGCTCGACGGCTGACGCGGGGCGGCCTCTTCGGAGCCGTGCGGGCACGGGGTGACGTCGGGCCAGATCAGCCGGACCGGCCAGGGCAGCCGGTCGCCGGTCAGGCAGGTTGTCGGCGGGGAGGCCGGTGGGGAGGGCGTTCCAGTGGTCGGCGCAGGGCTGAGCCGGGCCGGGCGGCAAATTCGCCCGCCGCCCGGCTCGGTTCGGCAGCGTTCACGCGTCGCGGCCCTGGCGGTAACCGCGGTATCCGGCGAGCGCCACCTGACGGCCGATCCAGGCCTGCGCACCGGCCTCCAGCGAGAACCGGCGCCGTTCCCCCTCGTCGTCGCTGACCAGCTCCCCCGTGGTGAGGTCCTGCACCGCCCACAGCCCCGGGCAGCGCCTGGTGCCCGGGAGCTGCAGCGGCGCGTACCGGGCGGCGACGCGCTGCTGGGTGGTGAGCCCGTCACCCCGCCACACGCGCACGGTCATCGCCTCGCCGCTCGTGAGGTCGAGCCGCCAGTCGACCTGTCCCTCGCCGTCGAGCAGCCGCTCCATCTCCCGCGTGTCGCCGGTGCCGAGGAGCCGGTGCATCGCGCGCCGCTGGTAGTCGCCGATCGCCAGACCGCGCAGGGCCTGCCAGAGCGTCGTGATGGCCAGGTCGATTCGTGCGGTCGTGGGCTCCAGCAGGCCGTCCACCGCGACCGTCAGGTCTCCGTCCTCCGCGATCATGCGTTTCTCCTCGGTCGATGCTGGGCGCAGCGCAACGATGGCCCACCCGGGCAGAGACGAGCTCGCGCCGGTCCGGGGTGCGCAGGTCATGGCGAGAGCGTCGTCCGCGCTGGCCTGATCCGGCAATGACGACCTCGAAGTGAAATCACGACGCCACGACCATGACCTGGTGGGGCGTCATATCAGCGTCGTGAAACCGGCATCGGCGTGGCAGGCCATGGCCTAGCGTGGTGCCGTACCCCCCGATGGACGGAGCCCTTGATGCCCCGCGCCACTCACCGGCAGACCGCCGCCCGCCTCGCGGCCCAGGCCGAGGTTTCCGGCTGGAGTTCCTGGCAGTTCGTTCAAGCGGTGTCCGCCGAGTGCGGCGTCAGTCTGCTGCAAGCCGCGCGTCTGGCCCGCGAGTGGACCCTGAGGACCGCGGTCACGGAGCTGGCCGAGCTGGGCCATCGAGTCACGGTGCAGCAGTTGTCCACCTGGGAGCTTGGCACAACCCGTCCCAGTGACGTTCGGCTTGACGGTCTCTGCCGGCTCTACCGGACCAGGCCCGACCGACTCGGCTACGGGACCGACTACACCCCAGGCGGGCAGGTCGAGGGCGTCTCCGGGAATGCCCCCCGTAACAGCCCCCAGCCCTCCGTGGACACCTCCATGCCGGACCGGCACGCGATGCTTCGTCGTCTTCTCGGGCAGACGGGAACCAGCCTCTCCACCCCTGTCCTGGCCGCACTCGCCGGAGCCCGGCAGGACATGACCAGCACCCTGGCCGGCACGCTGGCCGACACCACGGTGGACCAATGGGAGCGCACCGCGGCCGAGTACGGGCCGGCGTACCAACACACCCCGCCCGCCCGGATCCTGGCCGACTCGGTCCTCGACTCTCTTGAGGTGCAGCAACTGCTCGGCCGCCGGCAGCCGGCCGACCACCGGGCCCGGCTCTGCCACGTCGCCGCTCGTCTTGCGGCCACCGCCGGCATCGCCCTTGTGGCGCTCGGCGAACACCGGGAGGCGCGGTTCTGGTACCAGTGCGCCCAGCTCGCGGCCGAGGAAACGGGCGACCGCGCACTGAGAGCCTGGCTGCTCGCGCGCGAAGCGGTGGTCCCGCTGTACTTCGGGGCGCCTGCTGCCGCGGCCCAGCTGGCCGAGCGGGCCCGGCTCGTTGCCGGTGCCACGGTGTGCGCGACCGCGGCGTGGGCGCCCGCCTTGGAAGCACGCGCACTTGCGCGTCTCGGCCGCTCCGATGACGCCCGGCAGGCCATGGCCCTGGCCGAGCGGGCCTTCGCCCGGCTGGGCACAGCGCACACCGCCGACCTTGCCTACGGCTACACCGAGCGGCAGCTGCACTGGCACATCGGCAGCATGCACACGACGCTCGGTGACACCCGGCGCGCACAGCTCTCACTGGATCAGGCGCTCGCCATGTATGCCCCTGCCGAGCACCTGGGCCGGGCACTGATCGCCCTGGACCAGGCGGACGGCCTGATGCGCGTCGGAGAGATCGGCTCCGCGGCGCAGGTCGGCATGGCGGCGGTCGCCACGCTCCCGGACGAACACCGCACCGGCATCGTGCTGACCCGGGCCCGCGAGGTGGTGGCAGCCGTGCCGCCGCGTGCGGCGCGCATGCCGATGGTGAGCGACCTGCGCGAGATGCTCGCCCTGCCGGCCTAGGTCCGTCGGGCGAGGAGTTGCAGCAACCCGGTGACGGCGACGCCCGCCACGATTTCCCGCCGATCGATCATGCCCTGGATCCGGTCGAGGGGAATCCATTCGATCCGGTCGGCCTCGTGGGTGTCCACGGGCGGCGCGATGTACTCGGCTCGGCGCGCGAGGAAGACGTGGTGCTCGGCGTTGCTCATGCCGCCCACCGGTTGGTTGTAGGCGAGCGGTTCGACAGCGGCCACCCGCCAGCCGGTCTCCTCCTCGACCTCGCGGACGGCGGCCGCCTCGAGAGACTCGCCGTCCTCGACGATGCCGCTGGGGATCTCCCAGTTCCAGGTGTCGGTGGCGAACCGGTGTCGCCACATCATGAGCACGCGGTCCTCCGCATCGAGGACCACGGTCGCCGCGACCGGCGCCCACCGGACCAAGTGGTGCTCGTAGCGGGGGCGCCCAGGCGGTTCCACGTCGACCAGGTCGAGTTCCACCCAGGGGCTGGCGTAGACGGTGCGGCTGCCGTGGACGGTCCACTCGCTACTCACGGACACCTCATGATCTCGGTGGGCTGGGCAGCGCCATCCTGTCAGACACCATGTGGGTGGTCGGGGGAGTGGTGCAGCGTCCCGGGGCCCCGCGAGGGGGCCCTGGGTGCTGTGCGGGTCTGGGGGCTACGTGGTGGTGCGCTCGTTCACGCAGAGGATGTTGCCTTCGCTGTCCTTGAACCAGGCCGCGCGCATGCCCTCGGCCTCCGCGACACCGTCGACGGTCTTCAGGCCCGGCAGGTCGTACTCCTCGAAGGTGACGCCGCGCTCGCGCAGTGTCGCCATCTCGGCGTCGAGATCCGGGACCTTGAAGCTGGCCAGCGTGTGGGCGGCCTGCCCGGCGCTCGGGGTCTCGTAGAGGCCGAACTCCGTTCCGCCGCACTCGAAGGTGAGATCCTGCGGGCCCTCCTCGCTGAGCTTCAGACCGAGGGTCTCGGTGTAGAAGTTCCTGGCCCGGGCCAGGTCGGCGGCCGGAATGATCGCCAGCAGTGGTGCGTCTCCAAGCATTGCCATCTCGTCCGGCAGGCCGCCGCTCCGCGGCTTCGCCGCCGGGGCCTCGGTCTCCTCGGCGTCCTCGGCCAGCTCCGGGTCGAGCGCGTC
>NZ_JBEYVJ010000436.1:0-5297 GCF_040643935.1 Kitasatospora sp. NPDC047058
GCGAGCGCGGCGTCCAGGCCGGGGCCGAGCAGGCCGTGCCGGGTGCTGCGCAGCACCAGCCTCGGCGGCCGGCGGACCGGGCCGGACCCCTCCCCCTGCACGGCCACCACCCGGGTCGGCAGGCCCAGGGCCCGCTGGACGCGGGACATCAGCTCGAACCGGGTCACCACGTCGCTGCCGCCGTAGTGCACGACACCCGTGCGGTCCCACAGCCGGGCCAGGGCCGGGCCGAGGCCGGGAAGGTAGACGGGGGCGCAGACCAGGTCCGTGCGGGCGGTGGTCACCGGCCGGGCCAGGCGCGCCAGGAAGGTGTTCGCCCAGGGGCCGCGCCCGAAGACGAGCGGGATCCGCACGACGAGGTGTCCCCCGGCGGCGAGCAGCAGGTCCTCGGCGGCCGCCTTGGTCCTCCCGTAGACGTTGACGGGGGACCGCCGGTCCTCCTCGGTGTAGGTGGGACGGGTGCCGTCGAAGACGTTGTCGCTGGACAGCAGGACCAGCTTCGCGGCCGAGCCCCGCACGGCGTCCAGCAGGACCTCCACGGGGCGCACGTTGAGGCGGTGGGCCAGCTCCGGGTCGGCTTCGGCCGCCTCCAGCGGGACCAGGCCGGCCGCGTGGACGACCAGGTCGAAGCCGTCCGCCGCCAGCGACGCCAACCCCCGTTCGTCGCACAGGTCCTGGTGGACGAGCCCCGGGACGGGACGGGTGGCGAAGGTGCCGACGACCTCGTGGCGGTGCGCCAGGTGGGCCCAGAGCCCGCCGCCCACGAACCCCGACGCTCCGAGCAGCAGGATCCGCAGGCGCGGGTCCGACGGGGCACCGCTCACGTCCGGCTGCCAGGGCATGACCATGACGGGCATTCTAGGGTCTGTCTTCAAACTCCCGCCTGCCGGGCGACGTCTGGGCACGCGCCTCGCCGCGTTGTCGTCGGTCGCCGATACTCCGCATGGACTCCCTCCTCCGCCTTGCGATGCACGCACCCAGACGCCGCCCGGCCCGCCCTCCGGGCGGACGACGGGAGTTTGAAGACAGACCCTACGACAAGCCCGGCACGATCCGGTGGGAGGCCGCGATGAAGGCCGCGATGAAGGCCGTGGTGTTCGAAGGGGCCGGCCGGGCGGGCGTCCGGGACCGCGAACCCCCGCCTTTCGGCTCCGGCGACGTCCTGGTCAAGGTGGCCGTCAGCGGTGTCTGCGGCACGGACCGGGCGATCGTGCTGGGCGAGTTCCCGGCGCTGCGCGGTGTGGTGCTGGGTCACGAGGCGGCCGGCGAGGTGGCCGCGACCGGCCCCGGCGTCGGTTCGGTGGCGCCGGGCGACCGCGTGGTGGTCAACCCGACCTACTACTGCAGCCGCTGCCGCCCCTGCCGCCGGGGCCTGCCGGCGCACTGCGCGGCGAAGGAGGGCCGGGAGGTCGGCGTCGACCGCGACGGGACGATGGCCGGCTTCGCCGTCGTCCCCGAGCACTTCGTCCACCGGCTGCCCGCCGGGGTGTCCTTCCGGCGCGGGGCCCTGGTGGAACCGCTCGCCTGCGTGCTCAACAACCTGAGGGCGGCCCGGCCGCGCTGGGACGACCGGGTGCTCGTGCTCGGTGCCGGCCCCATCGGCGCGCTGTGCGCCATGGTCCTGGCCTCGCGCGGCGCCCGGGTGGCCCTCGCCGAGCGGGACCCGGGAAGGGCGGAGATCGCCCGCGGGCTGCTGCCCCCGACGGTGCGGGTGCAGGCCCCCGAGGAGGCGGCCCGGGCGCGCGGGCCCGCGCCGGACGTGGTCGTCGACACCACGGGCTCGGCGCCCGGCGGCGTCCTGGACGCGGTGGCGCCCGGGGGCACCGTCGTCGTGATGGGCGAGCGGGAGGCCGCCGTCGCCGCCGTCCCGCTGCGGGCCCTGGTGACCAGGGGGATCCGGCTGGTGGGAGCGGGACCGTACCGGCCCGCCGACTTCGAGCTGGCGGTGGAGCTGGCGCGGGACCTCCCGCTCGAACGGCTGGTGACGCACGTGCTGCCGCTCGAACGGTTCACCGAGGCCCTGGCGTTGCTGGCGGTCGCACCGGCCGGTGACGGCGGCGGCGGTGACGGCTACGGCGGTGACGGCTACAGCGCGATGAAGGTCCTGCTCACCCCGGACGGGAGCCCGGTCTCATGAGCGCACCGGACGGCGCACGCCCGTCGTTCGAGGACGGGACGCTCCGCCTGGACGGCCGGCCCCGGTTCCTCATCACCGGCGAGTACCCCTACTACCGTGACGACCACCGGAGGTGGGCGGCCAAGCTGGGCGCCCTGCGCGAGGCCGGCATCGAGGCGGTGACCTGCTACGTCCCCTGGCGGCACCACGAGATCACCCGGGGCGGCCGCCGGCGGTACTGCTTCGACCGGGACGGCAACCGCAACCTCGCCGCCTTCCTGGAGCTGGTCGCGGCGGCCGGCCTTTTCGCCCTGCCGAAGCCTGGCCCGTTCGTCCACGGCGAACTCCCGTTCGGCGGGCTGCCCGACCGGATCAGCCCCACGCTCGCCCCGGACCGGCACGCCGCACGGTCGGCCGACGGACGGCCACTGCCGTACCACCGGTTCACCCTTCCGTCGGCCCTGGACCCCGCCTTCCTGGCGGACGCGACGGGCTGGCTGCACGCCGTCGGCACGTTCCTGCGGCCGTACCTGCACCCGCACGGAGCGGTCGTCGCCGTCCAGATCGGCAACGAGGGGCACTACGGGGAGACCGCCCTCCCGATCGACGCGCTCGACTACTCGCGGCCGGGTGCCGCCGCCTTCGCCCGCTTCACACCCGGCGGAGACCCCCCGGGCGCCGACCCAGCTGGCGCCGGCTCACGTGGCGCCGGCTCACATGGCACCGAGGCACCCGTCCGCCCGGAGCAGCCGGCGGACCCGGACGGCTGGCTCGCGCTGGCCAGGTGGGGCGCCTGGTCGGCCGAGGCGCTCTCCGCCGGGATGGCGCGGCTGGCCGAGGCGATCGGCCCCGGCATCCCCGTCTTCACCACGTACTCCCCGCCGGCGAGGGCCGACCGCGACCCCCGCCGGGCCGCCGGACGGCACGACGCCTGGCTGGCCCGGAACCGGGTCGGCGCACCCGCCGCGCTCCCTCGCGCCTACACCAGCTGGGCGGGCAACGTCCTGACCGACGAGGAGGCCCTGGTCAACTACGTCCTGGCCGCCAAGGGCGGGCGGGGCCCCAACATCGAGGAGAACTGGGGCCTCCGCTGGGCGGACGCGGGCTGTGCCTACCCGGTGGTGCCCGTCCACCACAGCATGCTCGGCGTCGCCTGCGGCGCGACCGGCATCAACGTCTACCCCGCCTGCGCCACTTCGGGCTGGGGCCACCACCTCGCGGTGGACCGCGCCTGGCCGGGAGCGGCCGGCGACCCCGCGCAGTTCGACCCGCCGTACGGGGACGCCGCCCCCGTCCTGACCGACGGCAGCCCCGGACGGTCCTACGCCGCCCTGCAGGTGCTGACCCACTTCCTGGCCGGCCAGCAGGACGTCCTGGCCGTCTCCCGCCCGGAACCCGGCGTGCGCTGGGGCGTCCACCCGCCGTACGCCGCGATCGGCGCCTGGTCCTGGGCGGCCGCCGGGCGCGACCAGGCCGTGCCCGACGCCGGTCTGACCCTGGTGCCCTTCGTCGCCCACTGCCTGCGGCGCAACCTGCCGTTCCGGCTGGAGGAACTGACCGGCCGCACCGCCGTACCCGGCGCAGCCGCCGGGCCACTGGTCGCGGTGTCGGGCCGCTTCATGGAGCGGGCCCTGCAGCACCGGCTCGCGCGGTTCGCCGAGCAGGGCGGGCCGCTCCTCCTGCTCGGCCGGCTCCCCCGCCTCGACGAACACCTGCGCCCCTGCACCGAGCTGGCCGACGCGGCACGGCGGACCGGGGTGCGCACGGTCGCCCCCGGCACGGAGGAGCCGGGGACGGCCGTCGAGGAGTGGCTCGGCGGGATCCCCGGCGCACACCCGCGGCCCCGACCGGGGCCGTGGCTCGAACTGCGCAGGACCACCGCGGATCCCGGGGACGTCCTCGTCTTCCTCTTCAACCGCTCGGACGGACCCCTGCGGGCCCGGACCAGGTGCGGCGGACACCCCGTCGGCGTCGACCTCGTGGCGGGCGGCTGTGCCGCGGTGCGGGTGTCGCACGGACGGTTGGGCGCCTGCTACGTGAAGGGGCTGAACGAGCAGACCGGCGCGGGAGCGCCGGTCCGGGTCCGGGCCGGGCGTGATCTGCTGACCGCCGACCGGCCGTGCGACCTGTCCGCCGTCCGCGGGCCGGCCGGCTTCGCCGTCCGCACGGCAGCGCCGGACGGCGAGGCCCGCGTGCTCCTCCCGGAGGGGCCGTGAACGCCCCGGGCCCGGCCGCCGGCCCGGTGGAGGCCGTCGGCGTGGACGTGGGCGCCACCAAGACCGCCGCGGTGCGGGTGACGGCGGACGGCACGGTGGTGGCGCGGGCCCGCTGCGCCACACCGCGCCGCACGGCGGAGGAACTCGTGGCCGCGATCGGCGGCCTCGTCGCGCAGGTGCGCGGCGAGCGGGTCGCCGCCGTCGGGGTCGGCCTGCCGGGGATGGTCGACGCCTCGACCGGGGCGCTGGCCTTCGCGCCCGGCCTGGACTTCGCGCGGGCCCCGCTCCGCACGCTGATCGCGGACGCGGTGGGACTCCCGGTGGTGGCCGACAACGACGCCAACGTGGCCGCGTGGGCCGAGTACCGCCTAGGAGCGGGGCGCGGGCACGACCACCTGGTGCTGGTGACGCTGGGCACCGGGCTGGGGTGCGGCGTGGTCGTCGCCGGACGCCTGCTCCGCGGCGCGCACGGCTTCGCTGCCGAGGCCAGCCACCTGACGGTCGATCCGCACGGCCCGCCGTGCGAGTGCGGCAGGCGCGGGTGCTGGGGGGTCTCGGCCTCCGGGGCCACCATCGCGCGGCTCGGGCGGCAGGCCGCGGCAGCGCACCCCGAATCGCTGCTGGCGACCCGGCTGACCGGCCGTGACTCCCCCGATGTCGGCGAGGCGGTCACCGAGGCCGCCCGGCACGGCGACGGGCGGGCCCTGGAGATCCTGGACCGGGTGGGCACGCTCACCGGTGTCGGGCTGGCCGCGCTGGCCAACCTGTTCGATCCCGCCGTCATGGTCGTCGGGGGCGGCCCGATCTCCGCGGGAGACCTGCTGCTCGCCCCCGCGCGCACGGCGTTCACGCGCGCCCTCTACTCGCCCGGGGACCGCCCGCCCGTGCCCCTGCTGGCGGCCCGCTTCGCCAACGACGCGGGCGCGATCGGCGCGGCACTGCTGGCGGTCGACGGGCTCCCGGGC
>NZ_JBEYVJ010000437.1:0-5284 GCF_040643935.1 Kitasatospora sp. NPDC047058
GCCGGAGCCACGGCCGGAGCCGCGGGTCCGGGGCGTGCCACGGCGGGCGGTGGCGAGCGGCGGGGACGGGGGTTCGCCGTTGCGGACGGCGGCGTGGTCGTGGACGGACTTCTCCTGAACGAGGCTCATGGCCGGTACCGTCCGCCCTCCTCGGGCCGCGACGCACGTCGATTGACGAGTCCCGTCAATCGGGGACGTCACCGCGCGGGCCGGCTGGCAGGATCATGGCCGTGAGCCTGACCATCGACATCACCGCCCTGCCCGACGAGCGCCTGCTCTTCACCCCGTCCCCGCTCGCCGAGTTGAACGCGATGCTGCACGTGCTCGCCGAGCCCGCGCACCACCCCGCGCTGCACGGCTGGGCGGCGAGCACGACGGCGTCGATCCCGCCCGGGCTGTCCGAGCGGCTGCTGGAGGCGGACTTCCTCTGGCGCTCCTCGCGCGCCGACTTCCTCGTCCCCAGCGTGCCCGGCGCGACCCTGGCCGAGGAGCTGGACGCCGTCGACCGGCTCGACGACGAGGTGTACGTCGCGGCCGCGCTCATCACCACCTGCGGCTCGTCCCGGATCACCCGCCGGTTGGGCTCGCCGCTCACCGACCCCGCCGCGGAGGAACGCGCCCGGGATCTGGCGCTGGCGCGCGGTCCGCGGCAGGCCGCCTTCGCGGACCGGCTGCTCGCCGACCCGCTGGTGGTCCGGGCGCTGGTCCGGCGGATGATGGAGGACTGCCAGGAGGCGTTCTTCGCCGACGCCTGGCAGCGGGTGCTGCCCGACCTCGCCGCCGACGCGCGGCAGAAGGCGGACCTGCTGGCCCGGCGCGGCCCGGAGGAGGCGCTGGCGGCGGTCTCGCCGTCGGTCGGGCTGGAGACGGGCGCGGACGGGCGTCGCCGGATCGTCATCGACAAGCTGCAGGACAGCGCCACCAGTGCGGTCGGTGCCGGCGGCGTGACGTTCATCCCGACCGCGTTCGGCCGCCCGCACCTGCTGGTGGTGCACGCGGCCGGGTGGCGGCCGGTGGTGCAGTACCCCCTGGCGGAGTCCGGGGTGCCCGAACCGGTCTCGCTGGCCGTGATCCAGCAGCGGCTGGAGGCGCTGGCCCACCCCGTGCGGCTGCGGCTCGCCCGCACGATGGCGCGCGGCCCGCACACGACGGGCGAGTTGGCGTCGGCGTGGCACCTCAGCGCACCCGAGGTGTCGCGGCACCTGGCGGTGCTGCGCAAGGCCGGGCTGCTGACCACGCACCGGCGCGGGCGGTACATGCTGTACCAGCTCGACCTGGCGGGCAGTGCCCGGCTGGGGTCGGACCTGCTGGAGGCGGTCCTGCGGTGACGTCGCGTCGTGCTGGGGTCGCACGGAGGTGGCGTGTGGGCAGGGCGTGTGGGCAGGGCGTACGCGCCCAGCGTGCGTGCGGAGCGTGCGAGCCGGGCGTGCGAGGGGGCTGCGCACCACCGGTCGGTGGCCGCGGCCGGGAACAGCGGGCCGGCGGGCGGCGTTCGAGCGATCATGACCAGTGACGCCGTGCCCGTGACCGCTCCCGAGACCGGGATCCTGCGCTACGCCGCCTTCGCCACCGACCCGCGCGGGGGCAATCCGGCCGGCGTCGTGCTCGACGCCTCCGGCCTCTCCGCCGAGCGGATGCGCGCCATCGCCGCCGAGGTCGGCTACTCCGAGACGGCGTTCCTGATACCGGACGCCGCGGGCGGTGCCTCCGGCGAGGCGTCGGGTGCGGCCCCGGACGAGGCCGGGGGCGCCTACACCGTGCGGTACTTCAGCCCGCTGGGCGAGGTGCCGTTCTGCGGCCACGCCACCGTCGCCTCGGCCGTCGCGCTCGCCGAGCGGACCGGTCCCGGCCGGTACGTCTTCGCCACCCGGGCCGGCGAGGTGCCGATCGAGGTGGACAAGGGCGCGGACGGCGCGCTGCGCGCCACCCTCACCAGCGTCGAGCCGCACGTCGGGGAGGTCACCGAGGCGGACGTCGCCGAGGTGCTGGCCCTGCTCGGCTGGTCGGCCGAGGAGCTGGACGCCGCGCTGCCGCCCCGGATCGCCTACGCCGGCGCCCGGCACCTGGTGCTGGCCGCCGCGAGCCGGGACCGGCTGGCCCGCCTGGCGTACGACTTCGACGGCCTCGCCGCCTACATGACGGCCCGCGACCTCCTCACCCTCCAGCTGGTCTGGCGGGAGAGCGCGCACGTGTTCCACGTCCGCGACCCCTTCCCGGTCGGCGGCGTCGTGGAGGACCCGGCCACCGGCGCGGCCGCCGCCGCCTTCGGCGCCTACCTGCGCGAGCGCAGCGAGGTCACCACCCCGGCCGTCCTGACCCTGCGCCAGGGCGAGGACCTCGGGCGCCCGGGCGTGCTGACGGTCGAGCTCCGTGAGGGCGACACCCGGGTCCGGGTCTCGGGCACGGCGGTGCCGATCGGGTAGCCGCACACCGGAAAACCCGTCGCGCGGCCGGGGGCCGATGAGTGAGCATGCCCGGGTGAAGCATGCGAACGGCAGGACGGTCACCGCCCACCTCACCTACGGGGACGAGTACTTCGGGCTCCTGGGCCCGTACGAGGTGGACGGGGGGTGGTGGTCGTCCGCCGCGCCCGTGGTCGCGCGGGTGGCGGAGGAGCTGGGGGTGCCCGTGGTGGTGCTCCGGCTCGCGTCCGCGCGGAGCGGGCACGGCGGGCACGGCGGGCACGTGGTCTACCACGTCGAGGCCCTGGAGCGGCCGACCGCCCCGGCACCGCGCCAGGCAGGGCCGGAAGTGGCCGCGTTGCTCGGTCCGGCCGAGCGCCGGGCCGGCTGGGCCACCGCGGCCGGGCTGCGGGAGGCGGTCGACTGGGCCGGGCAGGCGCTGGACGCGGCGGGCCGCCCGCCCGCGGGCCGGCCCGAACAGGTCCGGACGTGGAACCTGTCCGGTTTGTTCCGCTTCCGGACCGCCGACGGCGGCGAAGCCTGGCTGAAGGCGATCAACCCCGCCTTCAACGCCCGCGAGGGTGACGTGATCGCGCTGCTCGGCTCCGCCGACCCGACGCTGGTCCCGCCCGTCCTCGGATCCGACCCGGAACGCGGCCGCCTGCTGCTCGACCACGTGCCCGGCGAGGACTGCTGGGGCCCGTCCGCCGAGGAGGTCGCCTCCGTGGTGCCCCGGCTGGTCGCGGCCCAGGCGGCGCTGGCCGCCGACGGCCGGGCGGCCACGGCCGGGTTGCGGGACCGCACCCTGCCCACGCTGCTCGCCCACGTGAACGCGCTGCTCGACCGGCTCGCCGCGGAGCAGGGCACCAACGGATCCGCCCCCGACGAGCTGCCCGGCGATCTTCCCGGCGGGCTGCCGGAGGACCGGCTCACGCCTGGGGAGCTCGCCGCCGCCCGGGTGCTCGCCGCGCGACTGCCCGCGCTGGTCGAGGAGCTGGCCGCCTGCGGCTTGCCGGACACCCTCCTCCACGGCGACTTCCACCCGGGGAACTGGCGGAGCGACGGCACCCGGACGGTGGTCGTGGACTACGCCGACTCCGCGTTCGGCCACCCGGCCGTGGACGGCCTGCGCCCGCGCCGGTACGTGGACGAGGAGCGGTGGGCGCAGATCGCCGGCGTGTGGGCGCAGGCGTGGCGCACGCACGTCCCCGGGTCGGCGCCGGAACGCGCGCTGGAGCTGGTCGAGCCGCTCTACCACCTCGCCTACGCGGTGCGGTACCAGGAGTTCCTGGACCACATCGAGACCAGCGAGCGGCCCTACCACGAAACCGACCCGGTCAGCGAGATCCGCGCCGCGCTCGCCTGCGCGAACTGAGACGTGTCTGACAATTTCCGCCGGGAAATTGAACTGCTGCCGGTTGGTAGGTCAAGCTGTCCTCGGGTGCGACAACCGTGGTGGCGGTCGTGGTGCGTCCTCCGTGAGTTTTCGTCCGACGGGTGAGTACAGAGGAGGGCCCGGGCGCGGCGCACGGTCCCACCTACAGCGATCAAGGGCCACCGGGAACCGGTTTTGGAAACCTGATGGTACGTGAGTTAATTTCTGCCGTGAAAAATTTCCTCCGGCAACGATCTGGCTCCTCGGGCCCCCGCAAACCCGCCAGGGCCGGCCGTCTCGCCATCCTGGACGGTCTGCGCATCCTGGCCGCGCTGATGGTGGTCTTCCACCACTACATCGGCTACGGCGGCGGCACCAAGCCCAGTGAGAGCGCCTGGGGCAAGCCTGCCGAACAGGTGTTCCACCACGCCTTCTTCGTCGGTGCCTACATGTGGACCGGCATCTGCCTGTTCTTCGTCATCAGCGGGTTCGTGATCTGCATGAGCAGCTGGGGCCGCCCGGTGGGCGACTTCGTCCGCTCGCGCGTCATGCGGCTCTACCCCGCGTACTGGTTCGCCGTCCTGGCCACCACAGCGGTCGTGACGCTCTGGCCGCTGGTCCGCCAGCCGCTCGCTCCGCAGAACGTCCTCGCCAACCTGACGATGTTCCACGCCGGCCTGGGCATCGACAACGTCGACGCCGTCTACTGGACGCTCTGGTACGAGCTGCGGTTCTACCTGCTGTTCGCCATCGTGGTGTGGCAGGGCGTGACGTACCGGCGGATAGTCGCCTTCTGCTCGATCTGGACGGTGGCCGGGATAGTCTCGGCGAGCACCAAGTGGCCGGTGCTGGAGTTCTTCGCGATGTCGGACGTCTCCTCGTTCTTCGTCGCCGGTCTCGCGCTCTACCTGGTCCACCGCTACGGCCCCAACCTGATGCTCTTCGGCATCGTCGCGATCAGCTGGATCCTCTCGGTCCTCTACACGATCACGCACCAGCACGACATCAACCCCTACCTCGGCCACCCCGGGCTGCCGGCCTGGCCGGCCGTGCTGATCACCACGCTGTCGTACCTGGTGGTCATCGTGGTGGCACTGGGCTGGGCCTCGCGCATCCAGTGGCGCTGGCTCACCTTCGCCGGCGCGCTCACCTACCCGCTCTACCTCCTGCACGAGACCATGGGCTGGACGGCCCTGCGCGCCCTCTACGACCACGGCACCAAGCCGTGGGTCGCGGTGGGCATCGTGACGGCCGCCATGCTCGTCGCCTCCCAGATAGTGCACCGCCTCGTCGAGAAGCCCTTGACGCCGCTGCTGAAGAAGGGCATGACCAGCAGCATCGACCAGCTGCGGGCCGCCGAACCGCTGGCGGCGAAGCCCGCACCGGCCCCGGCCCCCGAGCCGGCCCGCGAGACGGTCGCCGCCTCCTCCTGAGCGCAGTCGGCGGGCCGTCCGGCAACGGCGAACGCGGCGGGGGGGGGGCGGCCCCCCCCCCGGGGGGGCCCCCC
>NZ_JBEYVJ010000438.1:0-5255 GCF_040643935.1 Kitasatospora sp. NPDC047058
GACCCTCGGGGAACGCCGTGGTGAGCAGCGCCAGCCCGGCCGGGGTGACGGCGGCGGTGGCCAGGCCCTGGGCGACCCGGGCGGCCAGCAGCAGCAGACGGCCGTGCTCCGAGGAGCCGGAGGGCGGGGCCAGCGGCGTGGTGAGCACCCAGAGCACCACCTTGGGCTGGTGGCCGTGGTGCACCGCGTTGTTGGAGCACCAGTCCGACCAGTACGCCACGCTCCAGCCGGCGACGTCCTCGGGCGACACCGCGCGCCGGTTCGCCTCGGCGGCCGGGGCCTCCAGCAGGGCCGACACCCGGGAGCGCCACTCCCACCACCAGCTGCCCCGCTGGGCGGGCTCCTCGTGGCAGAGCCGGCCCAGGGTGCCGTCCAGCTTCTGCGCGGACCGCACGTAACTGATGGCGCTGCCGCGCATGTTGCTGAGGCTGCTCAGCTTGTCGTTCCAGGCCAGCGGCAGTCGGTCGGCCTGTGCGCGCGACCAGGGCACGTTGTCCTCGGCGTACCCGCCGAGCGTGCGGTCGACGGCGAGCAGCCTCCTCGCCTGCGCGATCCGTACGGCCCAGGGCAGGACCCGCTCCTGCTCCTGCGGCGGGACCTTGGCCGCGCGGAGGACGGCCAACAGCTCCCCGCGGTCGGCCTCGGCCGGTTCCCCGGAGCCGGGGAGGTCCAGCGGGAGGACGAAGGCCTCCTCGAACACCCCGGGCAGGGCCGGGACGAGCACGTCCGGGCCGTATTCGACGAGCCCGTCGAGGTCGTCGAGCCCGTCGAGCAGCAGCGCGGCCTCGGCCAGTTCGGAGCGCCGGCCGGCCACCTTGCCGGCGGGGATCTTCAGCAGCGCGAGGTGCAGCCGGAGCCAGAGTCCGGCCGGGTCGGCCGGGCCGCCGCTGCCGGGCTCGTCGCGCAGGTCGGGGTGGCGGGCGGCGATCTCGGCCAGCCTGGACGTGAAGGCGGCGAGGGCCGGGTCCGCGGCGGCCCGGTCCGGCCCGGCGGCTGCGGCCCGTTCCGCCTGCTCCCGCCCGGCCGGCAGGGGGCCGAGGGGCTGTCCGGGCGCGGCGTGGACCGGCTCCCCGGTGTCCGGACGGCCGGTGCTCTCCCCGGCATCCGCGGTCTCCGTGGTCTCCGTGGCGGCGGCCCCCGGTGCCCGGTCCGCCCCGGTCTCTCCCTCCGGGGCCGTGGTGCGCCCGTCCGGCCGCACCCCGCCGGGCGGCGGCACCACCGCCGGCACCCGCGCGGCCGTCCGGACCACGCCCCACAACTGCCAGGCCAGTGCGGCGAGAAGCCGGTCCGCCTCCTCCGCGCCCGCCTGCTCCCCGCCCGTCTCCGCCGCGCCCGGATCCGCCGCCGGCGCGGTCGGTGCCACCGCCTGCACGGCCCGGCGGTGCAGGCCCGCCATGAACCCGTGCAGCTCCTCCAGGAACCCGGCCCGGGAGCCGGACGGCAGCAGGAGCAGCTCGTGGGCGAGGTCCGCCGCCCCGTGCAGCAGGGCACCGAGCTCGTCGGTGCACACGCCCCCGGCGGGGGCACCCCCGTCCCCGGACTCCGCGTCCGGTGTGCTGGTCGGTTCCATCAGTGCCTCCTGCTGGTCGGGTCCCAGTAGCTGTTGAACTCCCGCTTCCCCGGCTCCATCTCGGCCCGGTACACCCACCCGGGCCGCTGCTCGATGTGCGCGAACGAGCCTGCCTCGGGGTACGGCACCTGGCCGCGGTGGACCCGCAGCCAGCCGTGCGCGTCGAGGGTGAAGCGCAGGTCGTCGGCCGCGGCGTCGCCGTTGGCCGGCGGCACGGCGAGACGTCCGAGCCGGACCGGTTCGCCCTGCGCCGGCCGGAGGTGGACGTCGAGGTGGGTGGCCGGGCCGGCCGGGCTGCGCAGCCGGGCGATCCTGCCGGGCACCGGCGCGATCTGCGGGTCCGGACGGGCCGAGGTGTGGAACAGCAGGCCGAGGTAGTCGCGCGGTTCGCCGCCCTCGGGGTGGGCGGGGAAGACCTCGGTCAGCGGCCCGGTCCGGCCGTCGGGACGGGCGGGGGAGATGCAGACGGCGCCGGGCACGGAGAGCCGGCCGAGGTAGTGGTCGAAGGCCAGGGCCCCGCCGGCCGCGCCGTGCAGGTCGAGCCCGGACTCGTCGCTCCCGGCGTCCGCGGAACCGACGTGGTACTGCGGGTCGCCGTGGCAGAGCAGGACGAAGAGCCGGAGCCGGTTGTCGACCTCCGCCTGGAACCGGATCTCCGGGGTGCCCTCGAAGTCCCAGACCGAGGGCGTGGCGTAGCGCTTGTAGTCGGGGATGCGCTCGATGTCGAGGTGCCCCCACTGGATGGCGTCACTGCCGGCCCGGGGGCGCTGGACCACGATCCGGCGCACCACCCGCCGCCAGTTCGACCGCAGCCCGAGCCGCCCGTCGGCGGTGAGTTCCTCGTAGGGCGTGCCGGAGCGGAACAGGCTGAAGGCCTGGCGGCTCTGGCCCAGCAGGTCGAAGTCGCAGGGCAGGCAGGCGAAGAGGCCCTTGGTCTCGACGGCGAGCTCGGAGGCCTGGGCCTCGCTGCCGGCGGTGCCGTCCCCGTGCAGCCCGGCGGCGTGGCCCTGGAAGCCGCGCATGTTGTGCAGCCAGGCGGCACCGATGGAGGTGGCCTGCTTGGCGAGGTAGCCGGTCTCGGTGTGGATCCGGCTGGGGTTCCAGACGGCCGTGCGGCGGGTGCCGTCCCCCTGGGTGGCGAGCAGCCGCGCGGCGAGCTTGCTCTCCAGCGCCCGGCGCACGCCCTTCATGGCGCTGGTGCGGCCGGAGAGCACCACCTGGTCGAGCACCGGTTCGGCCCGGCCGTCCCCCGGCGTCATCCGGGCGAACGCGTCCGCCACCAGCGAGGCCGCCATCGTCGCGGCCTGCTCCAGCACCGGCTGCACCAGCATGCGGAACTCGGCGACCGGCAGCTCCACCGGCGCGGACGGGTGCTCCAGCAGGACACCGCCGCCCTCGGTGAGCTCGATGATGTCGGCGGGGTCGATCAGGTACGGCTGGTCCTCCTGCCCCAGGACCCGCTTGGCCTGCTCGGCGGTCCGCCACAGCCGGTTGAACCGGTCCCTGCGGACGGCGACCTCGTCGGCCTCCTCCGGCGCGTCCATGCCGTACCAGTCGGTGGGCAGGACGCGCTGGAGCTCGGCCCGGACCCCGGGGGAGACCAGCTCCTTGCGGTACTCGCCGGCCTGCTCGGCGACCTGGGCGGACAGCGGCTTCCCGCCCGGCCCCTGCAACGGGCGGCCTGGTCCGAGCTCGTCCGCCAGCCGGGCCTTGATCCAGTACAGGACGTGCAGGGTGAGCAGGTCGCCGCCGAGCTGGCCGTGGCCGATGGTGCCCAGGATCCGCGGGCTCAGCTTGTAGTGGCGGCCGGCCACGAAGGCGCTGGCCTGATCGGCCAGCCCGGTGTCGTCGGTGAGCGTCATCTCCAGCAGGGCGATGTCGCTGGTGCCGCCGCCGACGTCGACCACGAGCATGATCCGCTGCCACTGGTCGGTGCGGCCGGGCACGGGCCGGGAGGAGGCGCGCAGCGACTCCAGCCCCTGCTCCAGGTTGGCGGTCAGATCCCGCATCAGGAAGTACAGGCCGGCGGCCAGGCCCTCGTCGACGCGCAGGTCGACGGTGTCGATCGACAGGCCCTCCTGGACCAGCCGGCCCAGCTTCTCGCGGTCCTGCGGCAGCGCCGAGGTCGGGTAGGTGAGCAGCGCGGTGCCCATCCTCGGCGGCTCGCCCCCCTCGCCGTCGTCCACGTGGCGTTCCGCGCCCTCGACGAGCAGCCGCAGCAGGTGCTGGATGAGGTGCAGCGGCGCCGGCAGGCCGTCCCGGGGGCCCGCGAAGCGGTGCTCGAAGAAGACGCGCTTGAGGCCGGTCACCCCGCCGGCGTCCTCCGCGCACAGCTCCCAGCCGGCGTCGTCGTACCAGGAGACGCCCGGGCGGTCGAAGGGCTCGGCGGCCCGGCGGATCGCGGTCGCGGGGGCGAAGGTCTCCCCGCCGTGGCCGTCGGGGTAGGGCACCGGCCGCAGCGAGTGGATGTCCAGCGGCGGGGTCGCGACGGTGGCGGTGACCAGCCGGTGCAGCCGGTCGGCCAGCCAGGCCTGGAGCTGCTCGTCGCCGACCGCGCCCGCGCGGATCGCCTCCACGTGCAGCAGGACGGCGGTGGCGACGTCCAGTTCGTCGAGCCGGCCGAGCGCCTCGGCGCCGGTGAGGGTGCGGTGCTGCTGCCGGTCGAGCTCCAGGTGTTCGGCCCGCAGCCCCTCCAGGGCCCGGCGCCAGGACTCCGGGGCGTCGGACGGCGGGGCGGTCAGCGCGGCCAGCTCGCGGCCCAGGGTCCGCTGCTGGGTCGCGTCCACCGGACGGTCGGAGATCACCGAGGTGTCCACCACCGTCGCCGTGGAGGCGGTGGTGCCGAAGTCCACCGCGACCACCCGGCCCTGCTCGCCGCGGGCCCGGTGGCCCCGCGCACGGGAGTCGCGCAGGACCAGCAGGGGCGGCTCCGCGTCCGGCGACGCCGTACGGCCCACGCCGGGCGGCAGGAAGGTGAGCTGCACGGCCGCGTGGGCGGCCCCGGGGGAGAGCGCCCCCGAGTAGCCGACCTTCCAGGTGACGACGATGACGACCGGATCGCCCGGCGGGTCGGACGGGTCCCACGGGCCCGGGTGGACGACCTCCGGCGGCAGGCTCGCCCCCGACACCAGCACCCGGCGGCCGGTCACGGTGAGCCGCGAGGCGTCCGCCGGGGCCCACACCGCGCGCAGGGCCGCGGCCAGCGCCGCCGGACAGGGCGCCCCGTCCTCGTCGGCCACCTCCAGCCCGGCCGGCAGGTGGGCGGTCAGATTGCCCTGGTAGCCGTCGGGTTCGAGGGTCACGTCGGGCAGCAGGTAGCCGCTCTCGGTCGCGAGGAGCGAGAACTGGCGGGCGCCGTCGGCGACGACGGCGTCGCTGCGCACCCCGCCCTGCTCCGGGGCGGCGAAGCCGATGGTGAGTCCGGTGGTCATGCGCTGCCCTCGTTCCAGTCGCGGAGCACGTCGTCGATGTCGCGGACCGCCTGGGGCAGCGGACGTTCCTCGCCGCCGTCCGGCGCCCCCAGCGGCGCCCGGAAGTCCGCCGGGCTGAGCAGGGATCTGGACGCGTCGGCGAACACGCGCGTCAGCTCGGCGAGCGCGTAGTCCAGCAGCCGGTCGAGCTCGTCGCCGACCCGGGCCGCGGCGGCGTCGGCCACGGCGGCGCGCAGCTGTGCCACGGCCAGCGG
>NZ_JBEYVJ010000439.1:0-5237 GCF_040643935.1 Kitasatospora sp. NPDC047058
GTGGTGTGCTGCCGCCGGTCAGACCGTCCTGGCGAGGCGGTCGGCGAGCAGCCGGGCGAAGCGCGCCGGGTCGGCCAGGTCGCCGCCCTCCGCGAGCAGCGCGGTGCCGTACAGCAGCTCGGCCGTCTCCGCCAGCGCCGGGTCGCCGGCGCGCTCGTCGTGCGCGGCCTTCAGACCGCCGACCAGCGGGTGCTCGGGGTTGAGTTCGAGGATGCGCCGGACCGGCGGGACCTCCTGGCCCATCGCCTTGTACATCTTCTCCAGGGTCGGCGTGAGCCCGTCGGCATCGCTGACCAGGCAGGCCGGCGAGCTGGTCAGCCGGGTGGTCAGCCGGACGTCCTTCACGTCGGTGAGCACCTCGTTCAGCCAGGTCAGCAGCGGGGCGTAGGCGCCGGACCGCTCCTCGGACACCTCCTCGGCGGGCAGGTCGACCGCACCGCGCGCGACCGAGCGGAACTCCTTGCCGTCGTACCCCGGCACCGTCTCGACCCAGATCTCGTCCACCGGGTCGGTGAGCAGCAGGACCTCGTACCCCTTCGCCCGGAACGCCTCCAGGTGGGGGGAGTTCTCGACCTGGGCGCGGCTCTCCCCGGTCATGAAGTAGATCTTGTCCTGGCCGTCCTTCATCCGGGCCACGTAGTCGGCCAGGCCGGTCGGCTCCTCGGAGGCGGTGGAGGCGAACGACGCGACGTCGAGGATCGCCTTCGGGTCCTCGGCCCCGCCGAGCAGGCCCTCCTTGACGGTCGCGCCGAACTCGCGCCAGAAGGTGCGGTACTTCTCCGCGTCGTTCGCCATGAGGTCCTTGACGGTCGACAGCACCTTCTTCGCGAGGCGGCGGCGGATCAGCTGGATGTGCCGGTCCTGCTGGAGGATCTCGCGGGAGATGTTCAGCGACAGGTCGGCGGCGTCCACGACGCCCTTGACGAAGCGCAGGTGGTCGGGCAGCAGCTCGCGGCTGTCCTCCATGATGAACACGCGCTTGACGTACAGCTGGACGCCGTGGCGGCCGTCGCGCTGGTGCAGGTCGTGCGGGGCGCGCGACGGGATGAAGAGCAGGGCCTCGTACTCGAAGGTGCCCTCCGCCCGCATCCGGATGGTCTCCAGCGGGTCGGTCCAGTCGTGCGTGACGTGCCGGTAGAACTCCCGGTACTCCTCGTCCTTCACCTCGGACCGCGGCCGGGCCCAGAGGGCCTTCATCGAGTTGAGCGCCTCCTCCCCCATCCGGATGGGGAAGGAGATGAAGTCCGAGTACCGCTTGACGATCTCCCGGATCTTCCATTCGTCGGTGTAGTCGTAGAGGGCGTCCTCCTCGTCCTTGGGGCGGAGGTGGACGGTCACCGAGGTGCCCTCCGGCGCGTCCTCGACGGTCTCGATCGTGTAGGTGCCCTCGCCGTCCGACTCCCAGCGCGTGCCGGTCTCCTCGCCGGCCCTGCGGGTGAGGAGGGTGACGTGGTCGGCGACCATGAAGGTCGAGTAGAAGCCGACGCCGAACTGGCCGATCAGCTCGGCCGACTCCTTGCTCTCGCGCAGCCGGCGCAGGGTCTCGGCGGTGCCGGAGCGGGCGATGGTGCCGATCAGGCCCACGACGTCCTCGCGGGACATGCCGATGCCGTTGTCCCGCACGGTCAGCGTGCGGGCGTCCTTGTCGGCCTCGATGCCGATGTGCAGGTCGTCGGCCCGCAGGCGCTCGTCCGTGAGGCCGGCCAGGCGCCGCTTGTCCAGGGCGTCCGATGCATTGGAGATCAGCTCGCGCAGGAAGACGTCCTTGTTCGAGTAGATCGAGTGGACCATCAGCTGCAGCAGCTGCCGGGCTTCGGCCTGGAACTCCAGCGTCTCGGTGCTCATGGGGTCCTTTCCGGTTCGGTGACGGCGCGAGCACAGCGAGCACGCGCTCCGTCGCAATCTGGCACACCGGCCACGGTTCGGACAAACACCGGCGGTACGCGCGAAGCCGTGCACCGCCCGGGGCCCGGGCGGTGCACGGCTTCGGCGTGCGGGTCGGTCAGCGCCGCGGACGCGTCACTCGGCCACGTACGTGCTGTGGGTCCACACGAAGACCCGCAGCTCGCGGTCGTCGACGAGAGTGGTCTCGGAACTGGCCTCGAAGTGCTCGTAGCGGTTGCCGAGCGGGACCTTCACCTTGGCCGCTTCGACGTCCGTCACGTGGCGCAGCCGCTCCGCACCGGTGAGCGCCGGGGCGCCGGTGAGGAACACGTTGGGTGCACCGTTGTCGTTCATGATCACCCTCACTTTTCTGGGGTCGGGGTTCCTGTTCTTCTCCGGTCTCTGGTCCTCGACGAGGCGTGCGCGGCGATTCCCCTCTCCCCGGGGTCGGTCGGCCCTGGCCGAAAAAGGGAAGGGCCGGGTGCTACGGGGGAGCGCACCCGGCCCTGGTCTTGCGCAGGATCGTAGCAACGCCAACACCCTTGTGCTGTGCGGCAGTTGAACACTCTGAACACCCGGCCGAGAACGCCGGCCGAGGAGTGGGTCCAGCCCCACCCACCCGTACGGACAGACCCATGTCGGGCCGGCCCGGCGGTCCGTACTGTCGGTAGCACAACGACACGAAGGAGAAGGACCATGGCGAACACCGGAGACATCACCGCGACCGCTCAGCTCGGCGACTCCCGCACCCAGGACGCATTCGACACGGTGAAGAAGTGCATCACGCTCTTCGGTGCCGTCGGTGCGATCGTCCTCGGCACGGTGGCCGTGATGGCGTTCACCGGCCACGAGGCCAGCCCGTTCATGTGGATCCGGGGCGCGATCCTCTTCCTGGTCACCTTCCTGCTCCACCGCTTCACCGTCCGCGCCTCGCAGGGCTCCTACAAGGCCTTCGACCGGCTGCGCACCCTCTCCACGATCATGCCGATCGCGATCATCGGCGTGGACCTGATCCCCGGTCTCTGCCCGGCCTGGTACGCCGTGATCCAGGGCCTCTCCGCCCTCGCCCTGATCGGCGTCGCCGTCATCACCCGCGGTTCCGCGCTGAGCGGCGCCTTCCCCGCCCCCGCCAAGAAGTGACGTGCTGAGGACCTGCCCCGCCCCTCAGATGGCCGGACCGCCCGCGGTATCCGGCCATCCGGCGTTCCGGGACGGTCCCGAACCGGGTCCCGGCTGACACAATGATCACCGCTGCGAAAGGAACTGGCCGATGAGGAGACCTCCAGGGGGCGATCCCCTGCGGTGGGGCACCGAGATCGGGCTCGGGCTGTACCGGTCCGTGGTGCTGACCGGGCTCACCTGCGTGATGGCCCTGGTCGCCGTGCCGGTCGGGGTGGGGGGCTCCGCGCTCGCGTACTCCTGGTCCGACGGACTGTCCGCCCCTCTGGCCGTCCGCGCGCTGGCCACCCTCGGCGAGACCCTGGTGGTGGTCCTCTGGGTCGCCGTCTCCCTGTGGGTCGTGCACCCGCTCACCAGCCGGGCGCTCGCCAGGGCCGCGCGCCGGTGCGCGGCGGACTGGCTGGGCCTGGAGATCCAGGTCGCCTACCGCCCGGTCCCGCCGGTCACCAGGATGGCCACGGGCTTCTGGTGGGACGGCCACGAGTACCACAAGTCCGAGCGGGAGGCCCGCCGCCGTGCCAAGGTGCACGCCCGGTTCCACGACCCGCAGCTGCACTGGGACGGCATGTGGGCCCTGGTCGCCTCGGTCACCGTGCTGCCGGTCGCGGCCCTGCCGCTGCTCGCGCTCGGCTACGGCAGCTACATGGCGCTGACGCCCGGCCTCACCGGCTACGGCATCGCCGTGATCGTGGCCGGCCTGGCCGGCGCCCCCTTCGCGTGGCGGATCCTCCGCCCGATGGCGCGCCGGTTCCTCGGGCCGGTGCCGAGCACCCGGCTCGGGCGGCGGGTGGAGGAACTGGAGGCCATCCGCGCCGACCTGACCCAGACCCAGGCCGCCGAACTGGAGCGCATCGAGCGGGGCCTGCACGACGGGGCCCAGGCCCGGCTGGTGGCGATGGGCATGTCGATGGGCGCCGCCGAGCAGCTCGTCGACACCAACCCCGAGGCCGCGAAGGCGATCCTCGCCGAGGCCCGTGCCACCTCCGCCACCGCGCTCGCCGAGCTGCGCTCGCTCGTCCGCGGCATCAACCCGCCGGTCCTCGCCGAACGCGGCCTGGTCGACGCCCTCCGGGCCCTCGCCCTCGACTCCTCCGTGGAGGTCGACGTCTTCAGCCAGGTGCCCGCGCGGCCCGAACGCCCGGTGGAGTCGGCCGTCTACTTCTCCGTCGCGGAACTGCTGGCCAACGTGGCCAAGCACTCCCGCGCCGACCGCGTCAAGGTCGAACTCAGCTACGCGGCGCGCATGCTGACTGCTACCGTGAGCGACGACGGAATCGGCGGAGCCGCCGCATCCACAGGGTCCGGGCTGAGCGGCATCGAGCGCCGCATGGCGGCCTTCGGCGGACGCCTGGAGATCGAGAGCCCGGCCGGAGGACCCACTCGTATCACCGTGGCGGTGCCGTGCGAATTGTCGTAGCCGAAGACCTCTTCCTGCTCCGCGACGGGCTGGTGCGCCTCGTCGAGGCGTACGGCCACACCGTCGTCGCGGCCGTCGACTCCGGGCCGGCCGCGCTCGACGCGCTGGTCACCCTCCGGCCGGACGCGGCGATCGTGGACGTCCGGCTGCCGCCGACGTTCTCCGACGAAGGACTCCAGGCCGCGCTGTCCGCGCGCCGGGCCGTCCCCGGGCTGCCGGTGCTGATCCTCTCCCAGCACGTGGAACAGCTGTACGCGCGCGAGCTCCTCGCGGACGGCCACGGCGGCATCGGCTACCAGCTCAAGGACCGCGTCCTGGACGCCGGCCAGTTCATGGACGCCGTCCACCGCGTCGCCGACGGCGGCACCGCGCTCGACCCCACGGTCGTCGCCAAGCTGCTGGGCCGGCCCATGCGGGCCGACCCCCTCGCCACCCTCACCGAACGGGAGCGCTCCGTCCTGGCGCTGATGGCCGAGGGGCTCTCCAACACGGCGATCGCCACCCAGCTCTTCCTCAGCGAAGGCTCCATCAGCAAGTACACGACCACGATCTTCGCCAAGCTCGGGCTCGCCAACGACGACGACACCAACCGCAGGGTCCGGGCCGTCCTCGCCTACCTCGGCGCCGACGGACAGGGCGAGCAGTAACGGCGGCCGGGCCAGGGAGCGCAGGCCCTGCGGGACACCCCGCAGGGCCGCTTCGCCCCCCGCGCCAGGCGGCCGGCCGCTGCGCCCGTTCGTCGTCCGCCGCGAGCCCG
>NZ_JBEYVJ010000440.1:0-5231 GCF_040643935.1 Kitasatospora sp. NPDC047058
CGGCACGTCCCGCCGCCGGCGCGGTCCCGGGTGCCGCGGGCGCGGCAGGACCGCGTGGTCGCCGGCGCGCGGGTCCGCGACGGCCCCGCCGTTCGTGGGGAATTGCCGCCAGAGGCCGCGGAATCCGGAGTGTCCGCCGGCGTCACGGCCGAGGTCGAGTACGGCGCCGGTGCGCACGCAGAACACCGGGTCGCGTCTGGGGGGTTCACCGTCGAAATCGTCCATGGCATCTCATTTCTGCCATCAACCACCGAGGTAACGGTCCTGGCCAACGGGCTCAACCTGCCCACTCGGCCGGACAATTCAACGTACGGCCGCCGGAATTCCCGCCAACTCTCCCCCACCCGCCGAGAATTGTCCGAAAACACACCTCGGCCGACCGCCCGCGAGGCCGTCGCCACAGGCTCCGCCGAGACCGTCTGAGTACGCGTACTCAGGCGCGCGGCGGAGCTCCCCTGGGAGCATGCCCTCATGGCCGACCGGAACTTCTTGGCACGGACGATGAAGCGGTGGTTCGGATTCCTCGCGGTCCTCGCCGTCCTCGCCCTGCACACGCTCGCCCCGTCCGGCGTACCCGGCAACTGGAGGTTACGGCTCCTCATCCGGTCCAAGGCCGTCAAGGAGGCCCGGCGGCAGGCCGAGGAGCAGCTCCGGACCAGGCTCGCAGACGTCGCCGAGACGTATCCGGTCCGCCCCGTCCTCACCCGGGCGGTCGACATGTGCTCGCGGGGCGAGCGGATCCTGATCGGCTTCGGCAGCAAACCCCGGGGCGCACCGGCACTGACGGGGCATCTGAGGATCACCACCTACTTCGCGACCGAGGTTCCCTTCGACCGGGCGGTCCCGGAGATCGTCGGCCGGCTGTCCCCTCGCCCGCGTGACGACGCCCCCGGGCCCGACCTGTCGGGAAGCGGCCGGCACCGTGTCAACGGACCGGTCCCCGAAAATCTCGAATGGGACGTCCCCGGGGACGAGCTGACCGTGCACCCGCTGCCGAAGGACCGCCGCATCCTGCGCTGCGAGGTCTCGGAGGACCCGGCCGGGACGACGGTCGAGCAGGCCCGGGAGGCCCACGGTCCGCTCATCGCCTGGATCGTCAGCACCACGTATTACACGCTCCCCAGAGGCGCCCTCCGGCAGCGGTGGCGCCGGAGGCGTGCCGCGGACGGCACCGAGCAGTGAGCCGAACGCCGCCGGCGCCTCCCGCCCCGGTGCCGGCGCAGTGAACTCTCAGACGTCGGCCCGGGGTTGTGCAGGGCCGACGTACTCCACGGCCGTTCGGTCGGCGTGCGGGGTGAGCAGGTCCCGCAGTTCCCGGGCCGCGGCCGTGAGGAGGTGGCCGTCCCGGTCGGCGTGGAGGGTTTCGAGGACGAAGACCACGCGGGTGGAGCCCTCGGTGACGCGGGTGCGGTGGGCGTCGCGGTGGTTCCAGTGACGGGTCAGGACACCGGTGGTGTCCGCGTAGACGATCTCGCCGGGCTTGGGGGTCTCGACGGTGTCCGGTTCGCCGAGCGGGGTGAAGGACTCGGTGCCGTCCGCCCGGCGGATGACGACGTCCCCGGTCACGTGGTCCAGGTCGAAGGCGCCGGCCGGCAGGCCGTGGCGGACGGAGACGGCGTTGTAGGAGTCGACGGCGGGGTTGATCCGCGGCAGGGCGCCCTGCTTGACGAGGCGGCGACCCAGCGCGTCGACGCTCGGGCGGATCCGGCGGGGGTTGGTGCCGAAGGAGCGGTAGGCGCCGTGCCAGGCCTCGATGCGGGGGTCGTTCTCGTCGGCGGGCTGCCAGGAGCCGTCGGCGAGCTGCCGTTCCAGCTCGTCCAGGGCGGCGGCGGTGCGGGGCCAGGGCTCGCCGCCGCGCACGCCCGTGGCGGTGACCAGGGCGATGAGGGTGCCGGGGAACGCCTCGGCGACGGCGGGGTCGAGTCGGAAGGAGGGCATGGACGGGGTTCCGTTTCCTGTGTCCGGTGAGGGGGTTCGCACGCTTCGAAGCCGTACGGGTCAGGCCAGGGCGAGGAGGCCGACGGCCACGGCGGCGGTGCCCAGGCCGAGGAGCTGGCCGCGGTGGATGCGTTCGGCGAGGAGACCGCGGGCGAGGAGGACGGTGCCGGCCGGGTAGAGGGCGGTGATCACCGCGACGACGGTGAGGTCCCCGCTGCGGGCGGCGAGCAGGAACAGCAGGTTCGCCAGCGAGTCCAGCACGCCGGCGGCGGCCGACACGGCGTACGCGGGCCGCTCCGTGCCCAGCCTGCGGCGCAGCAGGCCCGCTGCCGCCAGGGTGACGGCGGAGGAGACGGCCCGGCCGACGATCAGCGGAGCCACGCCGCTGTCGGCGGGCGCCTGGTGCAGGCAGACCAGTTGCAGGGCGACGGCGGTGCCCGCGCCGAGGGCCAGCAGCAGTGCGGTGCGGGAGGGGCGCGCCGAGCCAGCGCCGTGTCCGGCGCTGACCAGGACGACGGCCGCCAGCGCGAGCGGCAGGCCGATCAATCCGGCGGTGCCGAGGTGCTCGCCCTGCACCAGCCCCACCGCGACGGGCAGTGCGGCGGACACCAGTGCGGTCACGGGCGACAGCACGTTCATCGGGCCGATCGCCAGGGTGCGGTAGAGCAGGGCGAAGGCGGCGGCCGAGGCGACGCCCGAGGCGGCACCCCAGCCGAGGGCCGCGGTGTCGAACGAGGCGCCGAGGAAGGGCCACAGCAGCAGTTCGACCGCGAGACTGGCCGGGGCCGCGACCAGCACGGTCCGCAGCACGTGGGCCTTCCGGGCACCCAGGCCGCCGAGGAAGTCGGCGCACCCGTAGGCAAGTGAGCTGCCCAGGGCCAGCAGCAGAGCGATCACGGCACATCCCTTGCGTGTCAATGGAACGACCACAAGGTACAACGGATCGACCGATCGATGCCAATGAAGTGACCGGACAGTACACTCAAGTGATCCACGGGAGGATGGTGATCAGGTGACCGAGACGGCCGCAGCCCTGCGGACGGTCGCGCACAACGTCCGGGCGGCCCGGATCCGCGCGGGCCTGTCCCTGGAGGAGCTCAGCCGACGCGCCCAGGTCAGCAAGGGCGCCCTGGTCGGGCTGGAGAAGGCCCAGGGGAACCCCAACCTGGCCACCCTGGTCCGCCTCGCCGACACCCTCGGCATCTCGGTGTCCGCCCTGATGCAGGGCCGCCCCGAAGGCCGCGTCCGCGTGGTGGCCGCCGACGCCGTCGCACCGCTGTGGAGCGGCGAGCGCGGCAGCGAGGCCCGGCTCATGCTCACGACCTCGGGCGCGGCCCCGGTCGAGGTCTGGCGCTGGCGGCTGGAACCCGGCGAGGAGTACCCCAGTCACCCGCACCAGGCCGGAGTCGTGGAGACCGTCAGCGTCACCGCCGGGCGGATGACCCTGGTCGTCGACGGCACCGAGCACACCGTCGAGGCCGGACAGACCGCCACCTTCGACGGCGACGCCCCCCACACCTACCGCGGCTCGGGCACCGGGACCTGCCACCTGATCATGACCGTCCACCTGCCGCCCGGCCCGGCGGCCGCGACCTGACAGCGCCCCCGCAGCGGCCGGCAGGCCCGGCCGAAGTGCCGGAGTGCCGGAGTGCCGGCGGGCCCCCGGCAGGAACCGCGGACCCGCGCCCGGCCGGCGACGGCGCGGGCGGCCGTCACCGCCGGTGGCGTCGCCGGTCACATCGGCATGTCGGCCGGTGTCAGCCCCGGCAGCAGCCAGTGCTGGAACGGCGCCAGCACCGCCAGGACCAGGAACGCCACCCCGGTCACCCGGGCCAGCTGGGGGCCGCGGCGCCACAGCTTCTCCAGGAAGACCACCACGGCGAGCACGGCCATCGCCGCCACGTTCATCACGCCGAGCGGCACCAGGACCACCGTCAGTGCCCAGCAGCAGCCGAGGCAGTAGCCGCCGTGGTGCACGCCCACCCGCAGGTCCCGGGCCGGCGCCCGGAAGGACGCGTAGCGCATCAGCTGTGCCATCGGGCTGCGGCAGTGCCGCAGGCACACGTACTTCAGCGGACCCAGTTGGTACAGCCCGGCCAGCGCGAACGCCGCCGCGCCGATCCACTTCCCGGCCGACGGGTCGCGGTCGACCAGATCACCGGTCAACGCCAGCCCGCCGTACGCCACCAGCCCGAACGCCGTCCACACCAGCAGGTAGCCGCCGAGGAACTCGCCGGTGCGCACCGCCCGCGTCCACCCGCTCGACTGCCGGGCGATCCCGCGCGCCCAGGTCACCGCCACGGGAGCCACCGAGGGCAGCATCATCGCCGCCATCATCGCCAGCCACAGCAGCAGGAAGAGCGGCACCGCCATCCCCATCGTGCCCGGCTCGATCCCCATGTCCCGGGCCTGCCCGACGGTGATCACCCAGGCGAGCGCCGCGATCACCATGATCAGCCCCCACCCCAGCGCCAGATCCCTCGTGGGCATCAGCACCCCGGTGCGCAGCGGCTGCTTCTCGACGGTGACGGTACGCATCGCGCTCTCCTGCCTGCCCCTTCCAGGACAGCACAGCCGCGCCGACGACGGAACCGCACGAGCCGGAGTGCGCCCGCGGACCGGTCCCGGCCGGTCCTGTGCGATACCGGCCGGTCCTGCGTGACCGGCTGCTCCTCCGGGCCGGCGTCGGTCTCGTGGCCCCCGCGCGGGCGTAGCGCTCGCCGGGCTGGACGAATCGGCCGGGGCCCCGGCCGGATGAACCGCGCCACACCGGGTAGGCGCCCGGTAGAGGCGGGGCGGTGACCGCCCTGCCGCCGAGAGCCGGTGCCGACCGCGGGAGCGGGAGGGAGTGGGAGAGGATGCGGTTCCGAGACCGCCGTCACGCGGGCCGGGTGCTCGCCGAGCGGCTGCTGGAGTCTCCCGCCCTCCGGCGGCCGGCCGACCCGATCGTGCTGGCCCTGCCACGGGGCGGGGTCCCGGTCGCGGTGGAGGTCGCCCGGGTCCTCGGCGCACCCCTGGACGTCCTGGTCGTCCGCAGGATCGGCGCACCCGGGCAGCCCGATGCCGGGGTCGGCGCGATCGTCGGCGACGACCCGCCGGTGTTCGACCGGCGGGTGCTGAAGATCCTCGGCATCACCGCGGACCGGCTCGCCGGTGACGTGGCACACGAGCGGGCGGAACTGCGCCGCCACGAGGACCTCTACCGCCAGGGCCGCCCCGCGCCCCGGCTGGCGGGCAGGACGGTCGTCCTGGTCGACGACGGCGTGGCCACGGGGGTCACCGTGCACGCCGCG
>NZ_JBEYVJ010000441.1:0-5229 GCF_040643935.1 Kitasatospora sp. NPDC047058
AGCCCTGCTGGAGGGCGTCGGCGGCGGCGCAGCCGGTGGCGGGCAGCAGCGCCGCGGCGAGCAGGGCGGCCGTGGCGAGGGCGGCCCGGGGGCGGGGAGGCACGGGGTTCACCTCGGGGTGGCGGTCGGGGCGGAGCCGGTCGGGGCCGGGGTGGGCCCGGCGGTGGGCCCGGCGGGGGTGATGGTCAGTGGGACGGGGTGGTCGGCGACGGGTAGCAGGCAGCCCTTGGTCTCGCTGCAGGCGGCGTAGCCGAGGTGGAGGGTGGCCGGCCCGGTGCCGGCGGCGCGGACCGGGAGGCCGGCGGTGACGGGCCCGTCGGGGTAGACGGGAACCGTTCCGGTGACGCCCTCCAGGGCGAGCCGGCGGACGGGGGCGGTGACGGCGAGCGGGGCGGTGGTGCCGAGGGCGCCGTCGGTACGGGCCGTGGTGGGCCGGCCGACGCCGTCCACGCCGTCCGGGGGGAGGTCGGTGGCGTAGAGGTGGAAGCCGGTTTCCACGGGGGTGAAGGAGAGTTCGAGGGTGCCGGCGCCGTCGTGCCAGTCGCGGAGGGCGACGGTGACGGTGACGCCGCTGTCCTCGAAACGGCCGAGGAGGGTGGCGGCGGCCGTCGTCCGCTCGCTGCCGGCGCTGCCGCCGGTGGTGCCGGTGGTGCCGGTGGTGCCGCTCCCGGCGGCGCCGGCGGAGCAGCCGGCGACGGGGAGGGCGAGCAGGGCGGCGACCAGGGCCGCGGCAGGGCGGCGGGGGCTCACGGGGCCCACTTCTTGAGGAAGGAGGTGAAGCCGCCGGTGTTGAGGGAGGGCAGGCCGGCGGTGTTGGTGTCGGTGCGGACGGCGCCGTCGGGGGTGACCACGATCAGTACGGGCATCTTGTAACTGCCCTGGGAGTCGTACTTCTTGAGGAGGTTGAAGTTGGTGGTGCTGTGGCCGCCGATGTCGACCTGGACCAGGTGGTAGGAGGCGTTGAGGACGCTCTGCACCTGGCTGTCGCCGAGGGTCTTGTCGAGGGCCTTGCAGTTGCCGCACCAGGTGGCGCCGAAGTCGAGCAGGACGTTCCTGCCGTCGGACTTGGCCTGCCGGATGGCGGCGTCCACGGCGGCGGGCGAGTCGGCGGCGGCGTTGTAGCCGATGGCGATCGGGCCGCCACCGCCGGCGGCGGGCTTGGCCGGGGTGGTGGCGGCAGCCGTGGCCTTGCCGGCGGCGGCCGCGGAGGCGGACGCGGTGGCCGACGGCCGGGCGGTGGAGGCGGTCGGCGTCGGGGTCGCGGGGGCGGAGGTGCTGGGAGCCGCGGCCGGCTCGGTGGGGGTCCCGGTCTCCGGCGGGGCGGTGACGACGTTGATCGGCTCGGGCAGCGCGGCGGTGTCCGGGGCCGCGACGGTGGCGGCCGCGGGCTTGGCGGCCGCCGGGGCGGCGTCGGCTCCGGAGCCGGTCGGGCCGCAGGCGGCGAGGGTGGCGGCGGCGGTGGCGAGGGTGAGGGCAAGGGCTTGACGGCGCAAGGGAGTTCCTCGGGTCGGAGAGGATCGTGTTCAGGAGGGGGTGCGTGTTCGGAAGGGGGCGCGCGTGGGTGGTGGCGCGGGCGGACGGCCCGGCCCCCGGCGCGGTGGCGTCCGGCGGTGGCCGGATCAGTCGGAGAAGTCCTGGGTGAGCCAGACCGTGCTGGCGGGGTCGCGGTACACGGATATGCCGACGTGGGTGAAGCTCCGGCTGAGCAGGTTGCGGCGGTGGCCGTCCTCGGGCGGCTTCTCGTCGAGCATGCTCTGCGTCAGGCGGACGGCCTGGGCGGCGATGTCGGCGGTGGCGGTGGAGACCGGTCCGCCGCGGCCGATGTTCTCGCCGGCGGCGCCCCAGTGGACGCCCTGGGCGCTCTCCCGCTGGCCGACGGCGGGTTCGCCGGGGCACTGGTGGGCGAGGCCGCAGCCGCCGCTCATCACCTCGTTGTGCCCGGCGGCGGCCGCGGTGAGTCCGGTCGTCAGGGTGTACGGCGGGAGGCCCTGGGCGGCCCGGGCGTCGTTGATCAGGGCGAGGACCTGCTGGACCTCGTCCTCGCCGCTCGGCGCGCCCGCCGCAACGCCGCCGCTCCGCGCGGCGGGGGCCGTACTGCCGGTCGGGGCGGCGGGGGCTGCGGCGGACGTCCGGGTGGCGGGGGCCGCGGCCGGGGTGCCGGGGTCGCCGGTGCGGATGCCGGTGGGCGTCGCCGCCGAGGGGGAGGCGGGCTGGGGGCTCGCGCCGGCGGGCTCGGTGGCGGGCGCGGCCGGACCGGTCGGGACGGCCGTCGCGGAACCACCGACGGTGGCGATGGCGACGGGTGACACGGTGTCGGCCACTGCGGCGGCCGCGCCGGGTGCCGTGCCGCCGGCCGGGGCGGGGAGCGCGGCGACGGCGGCCACGGTGCCGCCGACGGCGAGCAGCAGCGCTCCGGCGACGGCCGCCCGGGGCAGCCGGGGTGCCCGCCGGGCGGCACGGTGAGCGGCGGCGCGGCGCTGGGGCCGGGGTGCGCGGGGGTCGATGGACATGGTGGTACCTCGGGATCGGGTGAGGGGTGCCGCGTCCCGGTGGGCGGCCCGGCCGTGGGGCCGGGCGTCGGGAGACGGTGGGTCGGCGCACCCCGGTCCGCGAGTCCGGGGTGCGCGGGGAGCCCTGTCGCGCCGCCGGTCCGGCGGGCCGTCAGAAGCTCTCTGCGACAGCGAGCATAGGCCGCCCGGACCGCCTGTCACGCCGTTGCGGCCGATCTTCAGGAACGGCTAAGGAAGCCCGCAGTCTGCGCTTCGGGAACGGCCCTCGAAACCCTGCCCGACCTGCGTCCGGACCCGTACGGAGAGGCCGTCCCGGCCCGGCCGGGAGGCCGGCGGGGTGGCTCGGGGATCGGTCTCTCTCGCCGGTCCGTCTCGCGGGCCTGTCTCGCAGTTCCGCTCAGAGATCCGTCTCGCGGACCGAGGACTGGGCGCGCGGCTGCACCGTGGAGGTGATCTGGGAGCGGTGGTGGGAGCTGGAGAAGGTGACCACCAGGGTCTGCGCGGAGCCCTGGGAGGTCTGGGTGGTGAAGCCGGACGCCGGCAGCGCGGAGACCAGGCAGACGGCGGTGGCGCCGTACCGGACCGTCACCTGCCCGCCCTCGGACTTGACGGTGTACACGCCCGGTCCGCCGGGGCAGGAGCCGGCCCGGTCGCCGCCCTGCGGCGTGGGCGCGGTCGTACCGGGCGTCGGGCCGGGCACGGTCGTACCGGGCGAGGTCGTGCCGGGCGTGGCCGGCACCCGGGTCCTCGTCGCCGAGGGGCCGCCTCCGGCGGACGGCGAGCCGCCCGGGGGAGCGGCGGAGGGCGTGGTGGACGGCGCCGCGGACGGCGAGCCGCCGGACGGGACGGGCGCCGCGGACGGGCTCTCCGCCACCGCCGAGTCCGCCGTCCCGATGCCGTTCGCCGTCGTCCGGACCGTCGGCGGGACCTCCGCGGTGGAGTCCACGACGAAGCCGACCGCGAAGAACACGGCCGTCACGGCGAAGGCCGTACAGCAGATCCAAACCAGCAGGTAGCGAGCGAGGCGGTGCACGCGGCCCATCATCCACGATCCGCTACGGTGTCCCCCATGCCGAGCGTCCTTGTCGTCGAAGACGAACCCGAGATACGCGCCTCGCTGATCGAGGTGCTCGGCGAGCACGGACACCTGGTGCGCAGCGCGGCCGACGGGTTCGGCGCGCTGCGCGAGGTCACCCGGGCGCCGCTGGACGCCGTGGTGCTCGACCTCGGGCTGCCGGACCTGGACGGCGCGGACGCGCTGCGCATGATCCGCGGCATCTCCCAGGTGCCGGTCCTGGTCGCCACCGCCCGCGACGACGAGGCGGAGATCATCAAGCTGCTGGACGCCGGCGCCGACGACTACCTGGTCAAGCCGTTCTCCGGCGGGCAGCTGGTGGCCCGGCTCAACGCGGTGCTGCGGCGCTCCGCGGCCGCCCACCACCCGCCGGCCGCCGCGCCCGGCCCGGAGGCCGGCCCGGGCGGGCTCCTCGCGGTGGGCGGGCTGGTCATCGACCCGCGCGGCCGCTCGGCCCACCTCGACGGGGCCGAGCTGAAACTGACCCGCCGCGAGTTCGACCTGCTCGCCTACCTGGCCCGGCACGTCGACCAGGTGGTGCCCAAGCGCCAGCTGCTCGCCGAGGTCTGGCGCGAGCCGTACGTGGACGACCAGACCATCGACGTCCACCTCTCGGCGCTGCGGCGCAAGCTCGGCGAGCGCGGTTCGCTCCCCAGGTACCTGAGGACGGTGCGCGGGGTCGGGATCAAGATGGTGACGCCCCGGTGAGACGGTCGCTGGCCGGGGTGGCCCTGGCCGTCACCTCGATGGTGGCCCTGGCGTTCCTGATCCCCCTCGGCGTGCTGGTGGCCGACCAGGCCCGCAAGCAGAGCACCACCGCCGCCGAGCAGCGGGCCGCCGCCCTGGCACCCGTGCTGGCCCTCACCACCGGCACCGCCGACCTCCAGCAGGCCGTCTCCGGCCTGGACCCGGGCGACGGGCTGGGCGTCCACCTGCCCGACGGCCGGCACCTGGGGGCCGGACACGCCCCCGCCGGACTGCTGCGCCGGGCGATGGACGAGGGCGAGTCGATCGCCCAGGACGTCCCCGGCGGCTGGCTCTACCTCCAGCCCGTGGTGCTCGGCCAGGACGGGACGGCCGTGGTCGAGGAGTTCGTCCCCGACGCCGACCTCACCCGCGGGGTGAGCGCCTCCTGGGCGGTGATGTCCCTGCTGGCCGTCGGCCTGATCGCCGGCTCGGTGCTGGTCGCCGACCGGCTCGGAGCCCAGGTGGTGCGCTCCTCCAGGACCCTCTCCCGGGCCTCGCACGCCCTCGGCGCCGGCGACCTGGAGATCCGGGTGGAGCCCGGCGGCCCCCGGGAGCTGCGGGACGCCGGGCAGGCCTTCAACGCCATGGCCGACCGCATGGTCGACCTGCTGGCCGCCGAACGCGAACTGGTCGCCGACCTGTCGCACCGGCTGCGCACCCCGCTGACCGCCCTCCACCTGGCCACCGACCGGATGGCCCCCGGCCCGGACACCCGCCGGATCGGCACGGCCGTGGCGCAGCTGGAGGAGGAACTCAACTCGATCATCGCCGCCGCCCGCACCCCCCTGGCCACCGGGCCGATGGGCCGTGCGCTCGCCGCCGCCGAGGACACCCCCGCGGCGCCACGGCTGGATCTTCCTGATCGCGGCCGGCAGCGGGGCCTACCTCGCGGCCTCC
>NZ_JBEYVJ010000442.1:0-5171 GCF_040643935.1 Kitasatospora sp. NPDC047058
GTGCCGACCGTCAGGACATCGGCGATACCGGCGTCCTCGGCCGTCTCGGTGACCGAGGCGGTCAGCACCGGATGCGGGGACACCTCGACGAACGCGCCATAACCCCCGCCCAGCAGGGTGCGGACGGCCTCCTCGAAACGCACCATCCGGCGCAGGTTCGCGTACCAGTAGCCGGCATCGGCCTCGGGGCCGGTCAGCCACTCACCGGTCACCGTGGAGATCATCGGCACCCGACCCGCCTGCGGGACGATCCCGGCCAACTCCTCAGCCAGCACCGCCTCCAGCGGCTCCACCGCCGGCGAGTGCGCCACGAAGTCCGTCACCGGCACCCGCCAGCGCATCACCTTCCGCGACGCCAGCTCACGCTCGAACTCCGCCAGCGCCTCCGCCTCACCCGACACGACCACCGCCGCCGGACCGTTGACCGCGGCGATCGACAGCCGCTCGCCCCAGCCCTCGACGATCTCCCGCACCGACGCGTACGGCATCACCACCGACAGCATCGAACCCTGAAGCTGCAGGCCCGACAGCGCCCGCGCCCGGACGGCGACCACACGGGCACCGTCCTCCAGCGACAGCATCCCCGCCACCGTCGCCGCCGCGATCTCACCCTGCGAGTGACCCAGAACCGCATCCGGCGTGACACCGGCGGCCTCCCACACCGCAGCCAGCGACACCATCACGGCCCACATCACCGGCTGGACCACATCCGCGGCCTCCAGCACGGGAGCACCCTCGGCCCCGGCCAGCACCCCGGACAGACTCCACGGCACATGCGGCGCCAACGCCGCCTCACACTCCGCCAACCGCGCCGCGAACACCGGACTCGACGCCGCCAGTTCACGGCCCATGCCGACCCACTGCGCACCCTGACCCGCGAACACGAACGCCGTCCGGCCCCCGGACCGGGCCACACCCGAGACGACCGAGCCCGCAGCGACCCCGTCCACCAGGCTGCCCAGCCCGGACACCAGCTCCTCGCGGCCGCCACCGACCACCACGGCCCGGTGCTCGAAGGCCGAGCGCGTCGCCGCCAGCGACCAGGCGACATCCTCCGGCGTCGACTCCGGCCGTGCCGACACCCAGTCCCGCAGCCGGCCCACCTGGGCCGCCAGGCCCCGGGCCGACCGGCCCGAGACCACCCAGGCCGCCAGCCCGTCCGGCTCCAGCACCGCGGGAGCAACCGGAGCCGCCTCGACCTCGGCGGCCGGCTCGTCCAGGACGTCCGCACCCTCGGCGTCCCCGGCGGGCGCCTCCGCGGACTCCTCGTCCGCGGCCGGGGCCTCCTCCAGGATGATGTGGACGTTGGTGCCGCTCATCCCGAACCCGGACACGCCGCCGCGGCGCACCCGCTCCCCGGCGGGCCACGCCACCGGCTCGGCCAGCAGCCGCACCTCACCCGCCGACCAGTCCACCTCCGGCGTCGGCTCCTCGACGTGGAGCGTCGCCGGCAGCTGCTCGTTCTGCAGCGCCAGCACCATCTTGATGATCCCGGCCATGCCCGCGGCCTGCTGGGTGTGGCCGATGTTGGACTTCACCGACCCCAGCCACAGCGGCCGGTCCTCCGGACGGTTCTGGCCGTACGTCGCCAGCAGCGCCTGCGCCTCGATCGGGTCCCCGAGCGGGGTACCCGTCCCGTGCGCCTCCACCACGTCCACGTCGGCCGTCGACAGCCGGGCGCTGGCCAGCGCCGCGCGGATGACCCGCTGCTGCGACGGACCGTTCGGGGCGGTCAGGCCGTTGGACGCACCGTCCTGGTTGATCGCCGAACCGCGCACCACCGCGAGCACCGGGTGCCCGTTGCGGCGCGCATCCGACAGCCGCTCCACGACCACGACACCGGCGCCCTCGGCGACGCCCATGCCGTCCGCGCCGGCCCCGAAGGTCTTGCACCGCCCGTCGGGCGACAGTCCGAGCGACTTGCTGAAGTCGGTGAACAGCACCGGGGTGGCCGCCACGAACGCGCCCCCGACGAGCGCCATCGAGCACTCGCCGGAGCGCAGCGCCTGCGCGGCCAGGTGCATCGAGACCAGCGACGACGAGCAGGCCGTGTCGACCGTGACCGCCGGGCCCTCCAGGCCCAGCGTGTAGGACACCCGGCCGGACAGGATGCTCGTGGCGTTGCCGGTCATCACGTGACCGTCGAGCTCGCCCTGCTTGCCGGTGATCCAGCCGTACCCGGAGGCGGACGCCCCCGCGAACACGCCCGTCGCCGAACCGCGGAGCGAGGCCGGGTCGATCCCGGCCCGCTCCAGCGCCTCCCACGCGACCTCCAGCAGCAGCCGCTGCTGCGGGTCCATCGACAGGGCTTCGCGCGGGCTGATCCCGAAGAAGCCGGCGTCGAACCGGGTGGCGTCGTAGATGAAGTTGCCCGCCTGCACCTCGGCGGCGCCGACCCCGGAGCCGTCGGCGTCGCCGAAGACCCACCCGCGGTCCTGCGGCAGCCCGGCCACCGATTCCCGCTGGGCGTCCAGCAGTTCCCACAGGCCCTCGGGGCTGCGCACGCCGCCGGGGAACCGGCAGCTCATGCCGACGATGGCGATGGGCTCACCGCCGGCGCTTTCCAATTCCTGCAAACGCTGCCGGGTCTCGTGCAGATTAGCGGTCACCCGCTTGAGGAAGTAGCGGAGCTTCTCTTCGCTCACTTACGTCACCTCGTCGAAGAAGTCGCGGCGTTGGCCGTGTCAGTGGATTCCGAGTTCCTTGCCGATGAAATCGAAGACTTCGTCGTCGGTTGACGATTCGAGCTTCTCCGCAACTCCGGTCTCGGCGGTCTGTGCCCGAGCCTCCCTCCACTTGGAGAGGACGACTTCGAGGCGGTTGGTGATCAGGGCGGATTCGTCGTCGCCGGCGATCCCGGCGAGCATGCCCTCCAGCTTGTCCAGTTCGGCCAGCACGGGCTGGGCCGGGCTGGTCTCCTCGGTCAGGCTGACCCGCAGGTGGTCGGCGAGCGCGGCCGAGGTGGGGTAGTCGAACAGCAGCGTGCTGGGCAGGCGCAGCCCGGTGGACGCGCCCAGCCGGTCCCGCAGTTCGACGGCGGTCAGCGAGTCGGCTCCGAGGTCGTTGAAGGCCCGGTCGGCCTCGACGGAGTCGACGCTCGCGTGCCCCAGGACGGCGGCGGCCTCGGTGCGGACCAGGTCGGTCAGCAGCCGGTCCTGCTCCACCCGGGACAGGCTCGCCAGTTGCTGCGCCAGCGCGCTCCCGGCCGACGAGTCGGCCGCGCCGGTGTCGTCGCCCTTGCCGGCCAGCGCCTCGACGACCTCGGGCAGGCTCTCGATCAGCGGGCTGGGCCGGCGCAGCGTGAACGGCGGGGCGAACCGCGCCCAGTCCACGTCCACGACGGTGATCAGCCGGTCCCGGCCGTCGAGCGCCTGGGCCAGGGCCTGGATCGCCTGGCCGGGATCGATCAGGCGCAGACCGCGGCGCGTCATCGCGGCCGCGCCCTCCGCGTCGGTCATCCCGCCGCCGCCCCACGGGCCCCAGGCCACCGAGGTGGCGGCCAGGCCCCGGGCGAGGCGGTTCTCCGCCAGGGCGTCCAGGTAGGCGTTCGCCGCCGCGTAGCCGGCCTGGAGGCCGCTGCCCCAGGTCGCCGCGATGGAGGAGAACAGGACGAAGGCGTCCAGGTCCAGGCCGGCGGTCAGCCGGTCCAGGCTGGCGGCGCCCGCGGCCTTGGCGGCCAGCATGGCGGCCGTCTCCTCCACCGAGACGTCGTCCAGGGCGGTGGCCTGTCCGAGGCCGGCGGCGTGCATGACCGCGGTCAGCGGCGGGCCGCCCGCGCCGATCCTGGCGACGACCCCGGCCAGCGCGGCGTCCTCGGCGGCGTCGCAGGCGAACACGTCGACCGCCGACCCGGCCGCCGCCAGCTCGGCCGCCAGTGCGGCCGTTCCTGCCGACCCGGCGCCGGAGCGGCTGGTCAGCACGAGTCGCCCGGCACCGCGGCCGGCCAGCCAGCGGGCGACGTGCCCGCCGATCGCGCCGGTCCCGCCGGTGATCAGGACGGTGCCGCGGGGCACGAACTGCCCGGCGGTGCCGCGGGGTTGTGCGGCCCTGACGAGCCGGCGGCCGAAGATCCCGGCCGGACGGACCGCGACCTGGTCCTCGCCGCACTCGGCGAGCACCGCGCAGAACCGCGCCGCGGCCTGCTCGTCGAACTCGGCCGGGAGGTCGACCAGACCGCCGCCGTGGTCGGGGTGTTCCAGGGTGGCGACCCGGCCCAGACCCCAGGTCTGCGCCTGCACCGGACTGGTGAGTGCCTCGTCCGACGTGGCGGCCACCGCACCGCGGGTCACGGCCCACATCGGCGCGTGGACCCCCTCGGCGATCAGGGCCTGGATCAGCGTCTGGGTCCCGGCGAGGCCGTTCGCCAGCACCGGGTGACCGGGCAGCGGCGTCTCGTCCAGGGCCAGCAGCGACACGACGCCGGAGACCCCGGCCTCGGGAAGCGTCGCGGCGATCTGCGCGGCCATCCGCCCCTGGTCGGCGGTTTCGGTGGTCACCATCGTCACGACGTCGGCACCGCGGGCGGTCAGCGCCTCCACGCAGGCCTGCCACAGGTCGTCCTCGGCCTGTTCGGGCGTGACCACCAGCAGCCAGTGCCCGGCGAGCACCGCCGGGGCGGGCTCGGCCACCGGCGCCCAGTCCACCCGGTACCGCCAGTTGGCGGTCAGCGACCGGTCCTGCTCGCGGCGCCGCCAGGACGCCAGGGCCGGCAGGACCTCGCCGAGGTGCTGCTGGTCCTCCAGCGCCAGGGTGTCGACGAGCTTGGCCAGGTCGCCGCTGTCGACGGCGGCCCAGAACTGCGCCTCGGCGGCCGAGCCCGTCCCGTCCCCGCCGGCGTTCGGCGGGGTCTGCACGCCCTTGGGCCAGTACAGCTCCTGCCGGAAGGCGTAGGTGGGCAGCTCGACCGGCGTGCCGGTCGGCAGCACCGAACTCCAGTCCACCGCAGCACCGTTGACGTACGCGCGGGCCAGGCCAGCGACCAGGCTCGGGACGCTCTCGTCGTTCCGGCGCCGGAGCGGGACGAAGGCGGCGTCCTCGTTCCCGGTGCCGGCCACGATGTCCGGGCCCAGGGAGGAGAGCGACCCGTCGGGGCCGACCTCGATGAACACCGACACACCCTGCGCGGCGAGGGCGGCCACCGCGTCGGCGAACCGCACCGCCCGGCGCGTCTG
>NZ_JBEYVJ010000443.1:0-5163 GCF_040643935.1 Kitasatospora sp. NPDC047058
TCCAGCTGCCGAGTGGGACCCAGGCAAGCCCGGACCATCGCTCAAGGCCATTGGCGCCGTCACGCCACTGCCCGACATAGCTGCCGAGCGAGACGGTGCCGGCCGGTACGATCCCGCCGAGCGCAGCCGGGTACGGGACCCATGCGGTCCCGGACCACCGCTCGACCCGCGTGCCGGTGTCGCGCAGCTGTCCGACGTAGGCGCCCGGGTCGCTGCTCGCGTCGGGCCGGATGCCGCCGGCGGCCACGGTGTAGGTCCGCAGGTCGGTCACGGCGGTGGCCCAAGGGATTCCGCCGGTACCGGCCGACGCGGCGACCGGTACCCGCACCGACCACAGGGGCAGCGAGCACGCGGGAAGCGGCGCCGGCGTCGGGTCGGCGGCCGCGGTCCCCTTGAGAATCTCGACCGCGGCCAGAGCCTTGCCGCTCTGGTCGTAGAGCCCGTCGTAGACGTGCAGCAGCACGACGTCGATCCGGTCCCACTGCGTGTGCCCGGGCGCGAAGGTGAGCGTCTCGGGCAGGGTGAGAGTCAGGGGGTAGGCGCCCTGCAGGGCCGTGCCCTGCACCACGGCCCGGCCGGCGCCGAGCTGCGCCTGCATGGGTGCCGTCGGGGTGAGCGACAGGGGGGTGCCGCCGGGGATCACCCCGGGGGCGGTGGTGGTTGCTCCGGTCGGCGTCATGGTGCCGACGGGGGACAGGCGGGTGTCGGTGCGGGTCTGCCCGGTGGGCGGGAGCCACGCGGCGCGCACAGGCATACGGTGTGCCTCCTTACCAGTAGGCGTGACGCCAGCGCAGTTCTGCGCGGGCGGCGGGGTGCGGAACGATGTCGGGGGCGCCGGCGAACGCGAAGTCGGTCGTGCCGGGCGCGACGGCGAGCAGCTGCTCGGGGGCCGAGCGGTCGGTCACCGTGTGGAGCCGGGACGAGCCGGACAGGGTGACCGTGCCGGCCGCCCCGTCGACGACGAGCTGTTCACCGGGTCCGAGCGTGATGTCGTACTCCCACCGCCGGCCGGTGCGCAGGTCGACGAGCGAAGGCAGCTCAACCGGCCCGGTGAACACCAGCACCGCGGGGGCGGGGGCCCGGCCTGCGTTGGTGGCAGTGATGATGCCGGCGGACCCGCCGGACCCGAAGGTGATCCCGTCCTCGGACGGCGGGACGTTGCCGGGTGGGGTGGCGAGGTGCCAGTCGAGGCCGCGCTCGGCGGTCGCGTCGAGGTGCCAGTCGAGGCCCTGCTCATCGATGGGCAGGCCGGTGTCGGCGTGCTGCTCGGTCAGGCTGTAGCGGCGGGGGTCCGTCGCCTCGAACTGCAGCGAACACCCGGTGATGGTGCCAACCCGGTACCCGCGGCCGGTGGGCACCGACCAGCGCAGGCACCGCGCCCAGACCAGCAGCGGGCCGCGCTCGTCGACCTGCACCACGAGGGGCAGCTCGTCGTCGAGCGACACCGCGCCCGCCTCGAACTGCCCGACCACCGAGCCGATGCGGGCGGCCGGTGCCCGGATCACGATGTCGTCCACCGTCACCGTGCGCGGCTGCGCCCACAGGGCACCGGGGTAGGCGCCATGTCCGGCCGGCCGGGTGGTGGTGCCCGAATCCCAGGAAGGCGAATCGGACCAGCCGCTCAACCGCCGCCACCGGTAGGGGGTGCCGGGGCCGAGCAGCAGCTCGCCGAACTGGATGTGCCCTGGCGCGAGCACGCGGTCGCCCGCGGCCACAGCCTCACCCCCTCACCTTGAGTTCCCATCCGAGTGCCGCCGCGAGCTGCTCCGGCGACTGGCCACCGGCGTTGAACTGCTCGATGTGCAGCAGCGGGCCGGACTGCCCGGCGGCGGCCGACCCGTAGTCGACGGTCGGCGAGGGCGCGGTGACCGCGGCGAGCGGAGTGCGGGCGGCCGCGGTGAGCGCGGGGGTGTCCGGCACCTCGACCAGGTCCCGCATAGCGGCGGCGAGCTCGGGCTGCGCGTCCTCGATGCCCGAGACGATGCCGGGGGGAATCCACCGGCCGATCTTTCGGGCCATGAGCCTGGACGGCGAATGGATGCCCAGTGCTTTGGCGATCGGGCCCGGAATCAAGTTCTTGGCCCAGCCCATAAGGGTGTCTTTCAACCAGCTACCCATGGACTGAATGCCGGACCACAGGCCGCGCACGATGTCGCGCCCCTTGTCGACCAGCAGTGAGCCCAGATTGCCGAGCGCCTCGGCGATGCGGCCGGGTAGGGCCTTGACGTCCGAGACGAGTCCGGACGCTTTTTCGGACACGCCGGACCGGATCGAATCCCAATGCTTTATCAGCAGTCCGACGAGAGTCCAGTTTAGGAAGAAATCGACGATGCGCCCGGGGATGCCTCGGACGAAATCCACGGTTGCATTCCAGCCGGTGACGGCGCCTGACTTGATGGAATCCCAGTGTTTGATCAGGAGCCCGATCAACGTCCAATTCAGGAACACGTCGACGAGCCAGCCGGCCGCCGACTTCACGAAGTCGACGACCCACTGCCAAGCCGCGGCGGTCGCCGAGCGGACGGTGTCCCAGTTGCTGACCACCAGGGCGACCAGGCCGACCACGGCGGCGATGATCCACCCGACGGGGCCGAGTGCGATCACCCATGCGGCTGCCATGCGGGCGGCCTGCAGCAGGCTTTGTGTGCCCATGAGCACCCACGTCGCGACCACCCGGACGCCGGCCGCGACGGCGGCGACGCCCTGCGCCGCCCAACCGGCGATCATCTCCGCGTTGGTGACCAGGTACGTGGCGCCGGTGCGCACCGCGGCCGCGCCCTGCGCCGCCCAACCGGCGACCGTCGTAGCGGTGGTGACCGTGGCCTGCACCCCAAGCGCAATGAGCGTGGGCAGCAGGATGGCGCCGATGATGCCGGCCGCGATGCTGAAGGCGAGACTGTGCTCGCCGACGAACTTGCTGGCGGTGTCGTACTTGCTGCCGAGCGTGCCGACCCAGTCGGCGGCCGCCATGAGGGCGGGCACGACCTTGGAGCCGAGTACGTCGACGGCGCCCTGCTGCAGGCCGCGGGTGAACTGCGTCCACCGGGTCGAGGCGTTGTCCCGCATCGTGTCGCCCGCCTTGGCGGCCGCACCGTCGACCGCGCCTAGACCTGCGACCGCGCTCGACGGGTCGAGCGAAAAGAGCGCCTTGGAAAGGTCCTCGGCCTGCGAGCCCAGCAGCGAGAACGCGAGCTTGGAACGCTCGGACGGGTCCTTGACCTGCCGCAGCCGATCCATGATCTGATCAAGCGCGGCATTCGCCTCGGGTCCGCCCTTGTTGAACGCGGCGGCCATCTTGTCCGCGTTCAAGCCGATCGACTTAAGGCCGTCGGCGGCGCTGCCGTCCTTGACCCTAATATTCAGTTCTTTGAAAGCGTCGGCGACGATATCGGCGTCGCGCGCTCCCGCCTCCAAGCCTTGATGAATAAGGCCCATGGCCTGTTTTCCATCAATGCCCAGATCCCGAAACTGCGTCGGGTATTCATTGAAAGTGTCGAGTAGATCCTCGGCCTTATTCGCCCCGAGCTGAGTTCCCCTTACGAGAATGTCGAACGCTTCGTCGGCATCCTTCGCCATCCCCGTCTTGAGCATCTGCCCAACGGACTTGGCGACCGGGCCGACGTCCTCGCCGAGAATGTCGGCGACCTGCTGCGCGCGACCGCCGACCTTCTGCAGCTGCTCGGCCGTCGCGTCGGCCGGAACAAGTCCCTGCTGCCACAAATTCTTGAGAGCCTCGTTGGCAGCCTCGACAGAATCGGTGTAGCCACCGGAGTACAACTTGCCCGCAGCCTTGCCGAGTTGGGCGGCCTGCTCGGGGCTCGCACCGAGCTGCGCGGTGAGCAGGCTCGTCCCCTTCTGCTGGCCGACGGCCTCGGCCAGGCCGGTGACCACCGCGGCGCCGATCGCGCCACCGATCAAGGCGCCCTTGACGGCCCCAAGCGCGCTCGTGATGCCCGAGCCGGCGCGCTCGGCGCCGCGCTCGGACTCCTCGGCGAGCCCGTCGCCGAGCTCGCGCCCGGCCGCCTGTCCGGCGCGGCCCGCTTCGTCCTCGATGACCTGCGCGGTGCGGCGGATGCCCTGCTCGGTGCGGCGCAGGCCCTGCTCGGCGCCGCTGTCGTCGACGGTGATGGTGGCGAGCAGCTCGCCGACGGTGAGCGCCAAGGCTGCTCACCCCCTCGGCGATCTACCCTCCGGCGGGCAGTCCGGTGATGGCCGCGATCTCCGCGGCCGACGAGACGGTGCGGGGGGTGCGCGCCCACAGTTCCCGGAAACGGGAGTCTTCGCCGACACCGCCGAGCAGGACCACGAACCGCCGCTCACTGAGCGCGGCGATCTCGGCGGCGGTGAGGTGGTAGGTGCGGGTGAGGTCCGCCTCGACGGCGGCCCAGTGCGTCAGGACCGCCGACCAGAGCCCGCCCGCCGGCGCGGCTTCGCCCGGCGGGTCGCCCGGTTCGGCGCCGCCGGTGCCGGGGCTTTTCCCGCGGCTGTGTTCTGCTGGTCGTAGAGCTCGGCGGCGCGCTGCATGGTGATGCTGCCGGGCCGGCGCACGGTCGCGGCCGCGTAGATGAGCACGACGCCGAGCTGCTTGTCGGTCATGCCCTGCTCTGCCCAGTGGTCGAGGGCATCCTCGCCAACCAGGGTCCGCAGCATCGCGCGCACGTCGTCCGGGTCGTCGGACGCCTGCAACCGCTCCATCTGCAATGTGAACATGAGCGGCAGGGCGTCGGGGAGCCGGTACGTCCGGCCGTAGAGCTGAATCGTTTCTGCAGGCCCGTTGGCGGCCTGCTCGGCGAAGAACGCATCGAAGTCCGCGCACCCGCCGTCGGGCTGCTCCTGGTGGTCGAGGTCGAGCTCGTCGTCGGTCACGAGCCACCCCCGGCCGGCGGCGGGGTCACCGCGGCGCTCGACGGCTTGCCGCACCGGGTGATCGTCGCGGACCACGAAGTCTTCTCCGTGGTCCCACCACCCTGTTCCCCGGGCGACACGGTCGCGTCCCACACCACCCACGCGGTTTGGGTGCGGTGGCGCCAGCGCACCGGGTTCCGAGAGTCGGCGCCGAGACGCTGCGCCCAATCCTCGTCGACGTACGCCTGCCCCGGGTCGCGCTTGCCGACCTTGTCGGCGGCGTACTTGGACTCAAGGCTGATCGAGGCGCCACGCTGC
>NZ_JBEYVJ010000444.1:0-5124 GCF_040643935.1 Kitasatospora sp. NPDC047058
GGTTGCGCCCCGGACCGGCGGGGCGGGGCCCGTCCGATCTCTCCCCCCCCGGACGGGCCCCGCGCCTGCCCCGCGCCGTCCGGCAATCCGACACGTGCCGTGCCGCCCGGTGCGGGGAGGGCGCAGGATCCCACGGCCGTTGCCCGGCCGGCCGGACTTCCGGGATTACCCTGCGACGTGCGCCGGCGGTCCGCCGACAATGGCCGCATGGACGATGACGCCGTGCAGTTGCCCGCGCACCTCACCACGCGGGTCGGTCACACCGACGACCCGGTCGCCGCGGTGGTCGGCCTGGACGCCCGGGCGTCCCGCGAGCGGTACCCGCACCTGATGATGATGCCGCCCGCCTACGGCTGCGTGGAGCGCACCGGACAGGTCGCCTGGCGGGTCCTCGGTTACCACTCCACCACCCCGCAGATGGCCCGTGACGACCTCGGGCACTTCTTCCGCAGCTGGGCGCTGGCCGAGCCCGGATCCCGCTACGCCGCCCCCTGGGACGTCACCGACGAGGAGCGCGCCGCCTACACCGCCGCCCACGAGCGGATGGAGTGGGAGGCGTTGGACGAGATCGCCGTCGCGGGCCGCCGGTACCGGATCTTCCGGGCCGAGCAGGTGCTGCGCTCCGGTCCCGAGGGCATCGAGCCGCCGCGCCCGACCGACCCGGACCCGGCTGAGGTCGGCCAGGCCTACAGACTGCCGTCCCGGGTTAAGGGGTTCGTCATCGATCCGGCGGCCGGCGTCACCCTGGTCGACGGCATCCTGCGGCTCGACATGACGGCCCTGGTGCCGACCGGACGCGGCGTCCCGGAGGACGTCCGGGAGGAGGCCCGGCTCGCCTCCCGCCTGTACCCGAACGTCTTCGTGCTCCCGGTGCACTGCGCCGTCGCCGAGTACGAGGACGGCCGCTGGGGCCCGATGACCGGGGCCTGTGAGACGCCGCAGGCCGCCCGTGACAGCCTCGCCGCCTACCTGCGGGACTTCGCCCCGCGCCTGCACCCGGAGCTGCCCGAGGAGGACCTCGTCCGGTACGCGGCGGCCGCCGACCGCCTCGACGCCGAGTGCGGCCACGAACTGCACGCCGCCGGCCGGCAGTTCCGGCTGGTCCGGGTCGAGTCCGTGGTCCGGCTCGGCCCCGACGGCCCCGAGCCGCCCCGCACCTCCGACTGGGACCCGGACGTCCCGTTCCGGGTCCAGGAACAGCGGGACCGCGAGGCCGGCATCGTCTACGACGACGAGGACGACTGCTGACCGGGCCGCGCCGGCAGCGGCGCGGCCCAGGCGGCCGCCACCCCGCCGCCCGGTTCCCACCCGTACCGGCGCAGCCGCTCGGCCTCCGCGTCCCGCCCGGCCGTCCGGAGCGCCTCGCACGCCTGCCCGAGCGCTCCGGCCTCGCCGGCCTCCCCGGCCCGGCGGTAGCACTCCACTGCCTCCTCCACCCGCCCGGCCCGGCCCAGGCAGAGCGCCTGCAGGCCCAGCTCCTCGGCCGTCGGCTCCCGGTCGGTGGGCGCCAGTACCGCCAGCGCTTCCCTCAAGCGCCCCGCGGACTGCAACAGCTCCGCCGCCCGCCACCGGTCGGCGGGTCCGCTGCCGGTGTCCGTCGTGAGTGCGTCGACGGCGGCCTCCGTCCGCCCGGCCGCCATCAGCATTCGGGCCCGGTGCCACCCCGCATCGGGGTGGCCCAGCCCGGCCGCCCGTCCGAACCGGTCGGCGGCCTCTGTGAACCGTCCCGCCTTCTCCGACAACTGCCCGCCGGAGAGCAGGGCCTCGACATCGCCGTCCGCGCCCGCCCGGTCGTACCATTCCAGGGCCTCGTCGGCCCGTCCGGCGAAGTCGAGCATCTCCGCCCCCAGCCGGAGCGCTTCCAGGTCGGCGGCGCCGTCCGACCCGCGGGCGTGTCGGAGGAGTTCCAACGCCTCGTCCACCCTTCCCAACTCCTCCAGCCAGGCAGCCTCCTGGCGATGTGACCCTTCGCCGCTGACGGCTCCGGCCCGGCGCAGCAGGGTGAGCGCCTCGTCGTCCCGGCCGGCTCGCCGCAGCACCTCGGCGCCGTGGAGCAACGCGAACGGGTCCTCCACGCCTTCCGGACCACCCGCCAGGCCGAGCGCCGCGACGGCCTCGTCCACCCGCCCGATCTCCTCCAGAAGCCATGCCGCCCGGCGCCGGTCTCCGGTGGCGGAGCCGTCCGACGCGGAGGAGCGGTGCAGCAGGTCGAGCGCCTCGTCCGTCCGCCCGATCGCACGCAGCAGGTCCACGGCGCGCTTCAGCGCGGCCTGGTCGGACGCCACCACGAGCGGGCGAAGCAGCGTCAGAGCCTCCTCGCTGCGCCCGGCCGCGTGCAGCAGGCCGGCGGCCGGCCCGGCGGCGGTGCTGTCGCCGAGATCGAGGGCCTGTCGGTAGCGGGAAAGGGCGTCCTCGGTCCGCCCCATCCGGTGGAGCAGGGTGGCGGCCGGGTGCGCGGCGGTGGTGTCGCCGAGGTCGAGGGCCCGGAGGTACCGATCGAGCGCTTCCTCGCTGCGCCCGGCGGCGCGCAGCAGGTCCGCGGCCCGGATTGCGGCGGCGGTGCTCCCGTCCTCTGCCGCGCGGTCGTACCAGGGGAGGGCCTCGTCCAGAAGGTCTGCCTCGGCCAGCATCCCCGCGGCGGTCAGCAGGGAGGCAGGGCCCTCGGCGGCCACGGCGGTTGCCAGCGCTTGTCCGGCCTCGTCGGTGCGCCCTGCACGGAGCAGGATCGCCGCGGTCAGCCAGCACGCGGACACCCGGCCGCTGCGGCACGCAGGCCGGAGCCGGCCCACCGCCTCGTCGATACGTCCCTCGCGTTCCAGCAGTTCGGCGGCCTCGTTCACGGCCTCGGCGTCCGGTCCGGTCCCGGCGTCACCGTTGACGCGGTCTCCGGCGACGTACGCGTACCAGGCCAGCGCTGCTTCGGTGTGCCCGGCATCGCGGAGCAGGCGAGCCAGGTCGACTGCGGCCTCCGGCTCCTCCGCGGCGGCGGCCGTGAGCAGGCGGGCGGCCGTCCCGACCAGCCCCCGGTCGGCGGCGGACCGGGCCAGTGCACGGAGCTCGGAGCGCGCCGCGAATTCGGCCAGGGCGTGCCAGAGCGGTTCCGGTACCCGCGCGACCTGGCGTTCCTCCCGTCCGTACTGTTCGAGGAAGTCGGCCAGCCGGTAGTGCGGCTGGGGCGGCAGGACGCGGTCGGAACGGGGGCGTACGGTGGCCAGCGCCCCCGGGGTTCCGCGCACCGGCTCGGCGGCGAACGCCAGGGCGTGGTCCAGCCAGTCGTCGGGCAGCAGGTCGTACTGCTGGTCGGTCAGGTATCCGGGGGCGGCGGCTGCCAGCAGGGCGCGCGGCAGGTGCGGGCCGTGGCCGAGCCGCCGGGCGTCGACCGCGGCCTCGATCAGGGCCCGGACGGCCGGCCGGGCGGTCCGGTAGCGCTCCAGGAGCGCGGGTGCGCCGGCGAGGTATTGCGTGACGTGGCCGTCCTTGACCCGTTCGTGCGCCCAGGCGAGCCGGCGGTCCTCGGCGGCCAGTGCCCGTAGGGCCCGCAGGTCGGTCTCGCCGAAGACGTCAGGTACTCGCAGATCGTGGCCGGTGAGCAGGGCGCGGGCCTGGGAGTGCTCGTCGGTCAGGCGCTCCGGTGGCGGAACGGTGGTGAGGGCGGTCCAGTACTCGGGCCAGAGCGTGCCGAGGACGAGGACCGGTCCTCGCCCGGGGTCGTGCAGGAGCGCGCGCAGCCCGGCCGCTACGTGCTCCCCCAGTGGTCCGGCCTGGGCTCCGATGTAGAGCTGGCTGTCGTTCAGCCAGATCACGGTGTGGGCGTCCACCTGGCCCAGGGCGTCCCGGACCGCCTCCGGACCGTCCGGCTCGATCGGGTGCCAGAGCCGCCAGCGGGCGGGCAGTCGTTGGACCGCTTCCCAACAGGCCCTCGTCTTCCCGGTGTAGGAGGAACCGACCAGGACGGTCAGTGCGCTGCGGCCCTTCTCCGCGGTCCGGACGATCCGGGCCAGCTCGCGGTCGTGGGCCCGTACGACGTACGCCGGCAGGAGTGGCACCCCGTCCCCGTCCGGTTCGGCCGGCAGCTCGACGGCCCGGTGCACCTCCAGCGCGAACGGGTCGATGTGCTCCCTGACCGGCCGCCCCGGCACCGTGGTGAGTCGGGCTCGTGTCCACAGGTCCAGGACGGTCGCGCGTATCTCGGGAGCACTCCACCGGGCCTCCCGGGCGAGGGCCAGGGCGACGGCGAGCGTGTCTGCCTGCTGGGGCGGCAGATCGGGCGCGCCGATCACCTGGCTGACGGTGTCACGCAGGGGAGCGCCCGTCAGGTCGTCATCCTCGGCGACCAGCTCGACCATGCGGTCGAGGGTGGGACGTCCGGCGCCCAGGTAGAGCTGGTAGAGCAGTCGCTTCAGCTCGCCGAGGGCACCGGACCGGATCGGGGGCGGCTGGATCGGCCGTTGGCTGCTCGGCCGGGGCCCCGGTGAGCGCGGGCTCATCCGGCCAGCCAGGTGAGCGCGGTGGTCATCACCCGGAACGCACCGAAGTGCGCGGCGCCGGATTCCAGGAAGAGCGTGGCCTCGGGGATGTGGTCGGCCAGCCAGCGGGAGTGCTCGACCGGGGAGAACTGGTCGTCGGCGCCGTGCCAGAGCCAGGTGGGCACGGTGATGTCCTGCACCTGGAAGCCCCAGTCGGTGGTGAAGGCCAGCACGTCGTCGATCCAGCCGTCGGCGCCGTGCCGGAACGCCTCGCGGTAGCCGTCCTCCAGCATGTGCCGAACCCCGCTGTCGGCGATCACCTCTCGGTCTGCCGGGGCCAGGAGGGGCCGCAGCCCCTTCAGCAGGGCGATCGGGTCCGCCCTGACCTGTTGGGAGCGGAAGCGCATCGCGTCGGCGATCCGGTCGTGGCCGCGCTCGGCCTGCTGGTACGCCCGGATGTTGGACGGTGTCATCCCGTCGTACCAGTCGAGGCCGACGGCGTCCCGGGGGGCGAGGCCGATCAGGGCGGCGACGCGGGTGACCCGGTCGGGCAGGAGCGCTGCGCAGGCCAGCGCGTGCGGGCCGCCGCCGGAGCGCCCGAGCACCGCGAAGCGGTCCAGCCCGAGCTCGTCCGCGATGGTCCGGACGTCGGCCGCGG
>NZ_JBEYVJ010000445.1:0-5106 GCF_040643935.1 Kitasatospora sp. NPDC047058
CCTGGCGCCCACGGCTTTTCGCTCCCCGGCCGGAACATTCACCGGCCACCGGGGACGGGTCGTCAGTCCGCCAGGTTGACCGGCCGGTGGGCGTGGTAGCCGTCACCGGACTTCAGGCCGTAGGTGTGGGTGGTGTGGCGGGTGCCGACCTTGCCGGCCTGCTCGTAGGAGCGGTAGGAGGTGTGCTTGCCGTCCACCCAGCCGTCGAAGATGACGACGTGCCGGTGGTTCGGGTCGTTGCTGTTGGCCTTGATGACGAGGTCGCCCTGCCGCAGGTCGGACATCGCGATGGGCTTGGTCCAGCCGTCGTTCTTCAGCGACACCGTGTTCGGGCCCGACTTGGGGAGCTTGAGGGCCATCGAGGCGTACCCCGAGCAGTCCTGGCGGTAGCCGTCCTTCCAGACCTTCTTCTGGCTGTAGGGCACGCCCTTGCCCCCGTTGTCGGTGAGCCAGATCCTGGCGCGCCGGATCTCCTCGGCCCGGGTGATCTTCGGGGCGGCGACCCGGAGGTCGGTGTCCGACCCGGCGTCGGCGGCCTCACCGCCGTCGGCATCGGCCACGGCGGCCGCGTCGTCGGCCTGGTCGGCCGCCGTGGCAGCCGCCGGGGAGCCGACCGGCAGGGCGACGGCGGGCCCGGTGAGGACGAGCGAGCCGAGGACGGCCGCGGCGAGGGCGGTGACGGCGGAACGGCGGATGTGCTTCATGGTGCTGCCTCCTGTGGCATGCGGTGGTGGAAGGGGGAGAGCTGGATCCGGGGGGGGGGCTGGTCAGCCCTGGTGGGCGAGCCGGCGCAGCGCGGCCGGGTCGCCGTGGAAGACGCTGGCGTCGACGGTGCCGGGGGTGCCGGGCACCGACGCGCGGTCGGTGTACTGCCAGAAGTCCCACCCGGTGCCGCCCGGCAGCGGCTGGGGCGGGGTGGTGCCGTAGCGGGCGAGCCAGACCGCGTGGCCGCTCAGCTCCTCGGTGCCGCCGAGGCACTCGTCCACGACGTTCCTGCGGGTGTAGACGATCGGGTCGGCTCCGGTGACCTGCCGGACCCGCTGCAGGAAGGCCTTCACCTGCCCGAGCCGGAGCCGGTGGCCCGCCTTCTCGCACTGTTCGAGGTCCAGGACCGGCGGGAGCTCGCCCGGCGCGGTGCCGGTGAAGTTCTCGCGGTGCAGCACGTCGAGGAAGTGGTCGGCCTGGGCGGCGCCGTCCTGGTCGGCCGTGAAGTAGTGGTAGCCGGTGCGGATCAGGCCGGCCGAGCGCGCGCCGGCGAGGTCCCGGGCGAACCAGCCGTCGGTGAAGCCCGTGCCCTGGGTGGCCTTGAGCATCGCGAAGGACTGACCGCTGCCGGCGATCGCCTTCCAGTCGAAGGCCTGGTCCTCCTTCGGCCCGTGGTCGCCGTGGTAGCTGTCGATGCCGCGCACCGCGTACGCCTCCGGGCCGGCCCCGGTGGCCCCGGCGGGCGCGGCCGGCCAGAGGGCCGCCGTACCGAGGGCGGAGACCAGGGCGGCCGCGACGGCGGTCACCCCGAGCGCCTGGCGGAACGCAGCGCCGGAAGCAGTGCGGAGCGCCGTGCGGTCGGTCGTGCCGGCGGTCGTGCCGGAGGTGGTGCCGGCCGCCGCCGTCGGCCGGAGCGCGGTGCGGGCGGTCGGGCGGAGTCGGAGCTTCACGTCGGGTTCTCCTCTGCTGCGGTTCTCGGGTGGTGACGGAGCGTCCGGATCCGACGGTGCGTCGGCCGGCGATCCGCTGCCCGGTGAGAGCTTGGCCCGGGAACGGCGCCGCTCGCACCTGTTGCCTGTTGTCGTCCGGTCAGGACATCCCGACAACCCCGTTGACCTGCCCGTTTCACTCCTCCGAGGGGATCGCCCGACATCGCGTGTCCCGGCCCGCACCGGCTCGTTGACCGATCGGGACCGAACGGAGCGGGGGCTGACGGTGAGCACGGAGAGCGACCTGACGGGACCGGCGTCGGAGCCCGGGGCCGACGAGGCAGGGTTCGACGGGGCCGGGTTCGGCGCGGTGCTGCGCACGCTCCGCCGCGAGGCCGGCCTGTCGCAGGCGGACCTCGCCGGCCGGGTGCACTACGACAAGAGCCACATCAGCAAGGTGGAGAACGGCGACAAGCCGGCGACCGCCGAGTTCGCCCGCGCCTGCGACCGCGCCCTGCGGGCCGGCGGCTCGCTGGTGGGACTGGCGACGCGCGGGCAGTGCCCGTACCCGGGGCTCGCCTCCTTCCGGCCCGAGGACGAGCGCTGGTTCCACGGCCGCGACCGGGCCCGCGCCGTCCTGCTCGGCCTGCTCGCCGAGCGGCTGACGGACCGCGGCGGGCCGGTGCTGGTCGTCGGGCCGTCCGGTGCCGGCAAGTCCTCCCTGCTGCGGGCCGGGCTGGTGCCCGCCCTCCGGCGCGGCGGCCTGGCCGGACTCGGGCCCGCCCCGGCGGCCGTCCTCACCCCGACCGGCCGCCCGCTCGACGCGCTGGCCCGCCTCGCCGACGGGCCGGACCCGGTGTGGATCGTGGACCAGGCCGAGGAACTGTTCACCCTCTGCGCCGACCCCGCGGAACGGCGCGCGTTCCTGGACACGCTCTGCCGCGAGGCCGGCCCGGACGGCGGCCGGCTGGTGGTCCTCGGCGTCCGGGCGGACCTCTACGGACACTGCCTGGCGCACGAGGGCCTGCTGCGCGCGGTCCGGCGCGGCCAGCTCGCGCTCGGCCCGATGAGCGCCGCCGAGGTGGCCGAGGCGATCACCGGGCCCGCCCGGACGGCCCGGCTGGAGCTCGAACCCGGCCTGCTGGAGCTGATGTCCACCGACCTCGGCCTGGAGGACGCCGGCACCGCGGGCGGCTACGACCCCGGTGCCCTGCCGCTGCTCGCCCACACCCTGCGGGCGGTCTGGCAGCAGCGCTCCGGCCGCTCGCTGACGCTGGCCGGCTACCGGGCCATCGGCGGACTGCACGGCTCGGTCGCCGCGACCGCCGAGCGGGCCTGGGCCCGGCTGGAGGACGACGAGGCGCGTGCCACCGCCCGCCGGGTGCTGCTCCGGCTGGTCCACCTCGGGCCGGACGGCCGGGCCTCGCGCCGCCGGGTCGAGCGCGCCGCCCTGGCCGGCGCCGGCCTGCCCGCACCCGGCGACGGGTCACCGCCCGCTCCGCACCCACGGGCCCCGCACCCGCCGAATGCCGGCCGGGTGCCGGCCCACGTGCTGGACTCCTTCGCCGCCGACCGCCTGCTCAGCATCGACGAGACCGGCGTGAGCCTCTCCCACGAGGCGCTGCTGCGGGCCTGGCCGCGCCTGCGCGGCTGGGTCGAGGAGGGCCGGGCCGGCCTGCGCCTGCACCAGCAGCTCGCCCAGGACGCCGAGCACTGGGCGGCGGCGGGCCGCGAGGCCGCGCTGCTCTACCGGGGCAGCCGGCTGGAGCTGGCCGGGGAGTGGGCGGCGGAGCCCGCCGGCGAGGAACTGCTCACCCCGGTGGAGCGGGAGTTCCTGGCGGCCGCCACCGCCCGGGCCGAGCACGAGCGCGCGGCCGAGCGGCGCCGGGTGCGGACGCTGCGTCAGCTGGTGGCGGGGCTGGCCGTGCTGCTGGTCTCGGCGCTGCTGGCGGCCGGGTTCGCCTGGCAGCAGCGGGACCGCGCGACCACGGCGAACCGCACCAACCTCGCCCGCGCGCTGCTCGCCGAGGCGCAGCGCAACGCGGCCCAGGACCCGTACGCGGCGATGCTCGCGGCGGTGGAGGCCCGGCGCGTCGCCCGCTCCGGCGCGGCGGACCTGCGGCAGCCGGCCGACGACGCGGTGCTGAGCACCCAGGCGCAGTACCTGACCGGGCGGATCCCGGGCTTCGCCTGGGGCGTCAACGCGCTCGCCCTCAGCCCCGACGGGCGGCTGGTGGCCACCGGCGACTCCCAGGGCCAGGTGGCGCTCTGGGACGCGCACACGACGGCCCTGGTCGCCGAGTTGCAGGGCCATGACCTGGGAAGGCCGGTCCAGGACGTGAAGTTCAGCCCCGACGGGTCCGTGCTCGCCGCCGCGATCACCCGCGAGCCGGGCCGGCGCATCGTGCTCTGGCGGGTCGCCGACCGGCAGGAGCTGCCGTCGCCGGTGATGCCGCCCAGCGTCACCGTGAAGACCTCGGTGGCCAAACGGCTGGCCTTCAGCCGGGACGGCGCCCTGCTCGCCGCGGGCAGCAGCGACGGCGACCTGCCGGGCCGGGTCTGGGTGTGGCGCACGGACGCCGGCGCGGCCCCGCCGGTGCGGACGCTGACCGGGCACACCGGGATCATCCAGGGGCTGGGCTTCGGCCCGGGCCACCTGCTGGCCTCGGCGGCGACCGAGGGCACGGTCCTGGTGCGCGACCTCGACGCGCCGCCGACGGGGGACGGCCAGGAGGCGCCGGCGGTGTTCGCCGGACGGCTGACCGACCCCCGCTCGCTCGCCTTCGCGGCGGACGGCCGGCTGCTGGCGGTCGGCAGCGAACGCGGCGGCATCCGGCTCTGGCGCCCGCCGGGCGTCGGCGCGGCGTCGTCCACTTTCGGGGTCGCGTCACCCGTGCCCGGCAGCCCCGCCGCCGAACCGCCCACCGCTGAGCCGCCCGCCTCCGCAGGCCCGTCCTCCCCGGGCCCGTCGTCTTCGGGCCCGGACTGGTCGTCCACCGACCTGACGCCCGCCCACCTCGGCGCCGTCAACGCCCTGGCCCTCACCCCCGACGGCACCACCCTGCTCTCGGCCGGCGCCGACCAGGCCACCCGGGTCTGGGACCTGCCCACCGGCCGGGTCACCGCGGAGCTGCGCGGCCACCCGACCTTCGTCCTCGGCGTCGCGGTCGGCGCCGACAACCGGACGGTCGTCACCTCCGCCGGCATCAGCTCCCCGCCCGGCAGCATCCTGCTCTGGGACCTGCGCCGCGGCACCGACCTCGCCCCCGGCCCGGACCGCCCCCGGGTGACGGCCGTCGCCGCGGCCGCCGACCGGGCCGCGGTGGGCACGGCCGACGGCCGGATCGCCCTGTGGGACCTCGGCGGCACCGCGCCGCGCCCGGTGGCGGTCTCCCCGGCGAACGGACGGCCCGTCACCGGCCTGGCCTTCGACCGCGCCGGCCGCACCCTGGCGGCCGCCTTCGCGGGCGGC
>NZ_JBEYVJ010000446.1:0-5105 GCF_040643935.1 Kitasatospora sp. NPDC047058
GCCGGCTCGCGGCCCCCCGCGCGGGGCGGCCGGGCGGGGCCGCCCCCCCGCGCGGCCCCCCCCACCGCTCGTCAGCTCTCGGGACCGGAGGACCGCCGGAGCAGGTAGGTGTCCATGATCCAGCCCTTGCGCTCGCGGGCCTCCTCGCGCAGCTCGCTGATCCGGGGGGCGGCCTCGGCGAGCGGGCCGGCGACGAGGATCTCGTCGGGGGTGCCGAGGTAGGCGCCGTACCGGATCTCCAGCCCCTCGGGGGCGATCCCGGCGAAGGCCGCCCGGCCGTCCAGCATCACCACCACGTCGTCCACGCCCTCGGGGAAGCCCTCGGCCAGCCGGCGGCCGGTGGTGATCTGCACCGGGCGGCCGACCCGGGTCAGGGTGGTGCGGTGGCGGGCGGCGAGCGCGGAGACGCTGCTGATGCCCGGGACCACCTCGAAGCCGAACGCGACGGTCCCCCGGGCCAGGACGTCCTCCACCACGGCGATGACGCTGTCGTAGAGGCTCGGGTCGCCCCAGACCAGGAACGCACCCGTCTCGCCCTCGCCGAGGTGCTCGGCGGCCAACTGCTCCACCAGGTCGGCACGGCGGGCACGCCAGTCGTCCACGGCAGCCGCGTACGCCGGGGTGGTGCGGTCCCGCTCCGCGTCCGGCACCCCGACCACGCGATGCCCGGGCCGCCCGTGCTCGGTCAGGATCCGGCGGCGCAACCGGATCAGGTCCTGCCGTTCCTCGCTCTTGTCGAGGACGAAGAAGACGTCCGTGCGGGCGAGCGCCTTGACGGCCTGCAGAGTGAGGTGGTCGGGATCGCCCGCACCGATGCCGATGACGAAGATGTGCCGCATGGGAGGCATTCTGCCGCCCACTCGACCTCCGATCACGCCGGGACGCGGCGGGTGCGTCGTGAGGGGGCGTCGCACGCCGTGATGTGACGCACCATCCCTTGACCCGCTCTTTTCCGTTTCGCCATGATGAGCCGTCAAGTTGTGACTCCGCCAGCGGGGGAAGTCCGGTCCGAATCCGGCGCTGACCCGCAACGGTAGGCCGCCGACGCCACGTCGGCGGCGAGCCCGAGTACCCGTCGGCGGAGGTGTGTCGTCCCCTCCTCCCGTCGTGGTCTGCGGGCCGGAGCTCAGAGGGCTGCCCCGGTACGGGCCGACGCCCTCCGGGCCCCTGCGTCCAGGCCCGGAAAGGCACCCATGCCCGCGCTCCGCCGCACCCTCGGCCTGCTCGCGATACCCGCCCTCGCGCTCACCACCGCCCTCCCGGCGGCCACCGCCGCCCACGCCGCGCCCGCCGGCCCGGCGCCCTCGGCGTCGTCCGCGACGATCCGCCCGGACGCCGCCGCGGCCGGCTGGCTGGCCCGCCAGCTCGTCGACGGCGACCACTTCGAGTCCGTTTTCAACGGCACCGCCTACCCCGACCAGGGCCTGACCATCGACGCCGTGCTGGCCTTCGCGGCCTCGCGCAGCTCCGACGAGGCCGCCGCCAAGGCCACCGCCTGGCTCGCCAGGCCCGAGATCATCTCCGGCTACCTCGGCGACGGCACCACCGAGGCGTACGCGGGCGCGACCGCCAAGCTGCTGCTCGCCGCCGAGGTGCGCGGCGCGAACCCGGCCGCCTTCGGCGGCGTCGACCTGCCCGCCCGGCTGCGCTCCCTCCAGACCACCGAGGGCCGCTTCTCCGACCGCTCCCAGTGGGGCGACTACAGCAACGCGTTCGGCCAGTCGCTGGCCCTGATCGCCCTGCACCGCACCCCCGGTGACGCCCCGACGGCGGCCGTGGACTACCTCGCCGGCAGCCAGTGCGCGGACGGCGGCTTCCCCGTCTCGTTCGGCCAGGCCACCTGCACCAGCGACCCCGACGCCACCGCCCTCGCCGTGCAGGCCTTCGCCGCCACCGGACGCGCCGCCAAGGCCACCGCGGGCCTCGGCTGGCTGACCTCCCACCAGAACGCCGACGGCGGCTTCGCGGCCTCCGGGGCGACCGCCTCCAACGCCAACACCACCGGCCTGGCGACGCAGACGCTGCTGGCCGGCGGACGCTTCGGCGCCGGCCTCAAGGGCTGGAGCCGGCTGGTCAAGCTCCAGCAGGGCTGCACCGCCGACCCGGCCGTCCGCGGCGCGGTCGCCTACGACGCGACCGGGTTCAACGCGGGCAACGGTGCGCGGGCCACCGCGCAGGCCGTCCTCGGCCTCGGCGGCACCCCGCTGGCCACCCTCTCCGCCGCCGGCGCGCGCCCCGACGCCCCCACCCTGGCCTGCCCGGCCCCGGCCGCCCACTGAGACGCCGCAACTCCTGATCCCCCGAGGAGAGTTCCGATGACCGACACCCTCGCCCCGGCCCGCCCGGTGCGCCGCACGCTCGGCTCGATCGCCGCCGCGGCGGCCCTCACCGCCGGCCTGCTCGGCGTCTCCGCCGCCCAGGCCCCGCAGGCCCGGGCCGCAGCCTGCAGCGGCACCACCGGCGTCACCGTCGTGGTCGACTTCACCGCCGTCGGCGGCGGCATCCAGACCGGCTGCGCCCCCGGCGACCCGGCCAGCGGACTCGCCGCGCTGACCGGGGCCGGGTTCTCGTGGGCCTTCCACCCGCGCTTCCCGGGCTTCGTCTGCACCATCAACAGCCTGCCGACGACGTGCACCAACCCCACCGGCAGCGCCTACTGGTCGTACTGGCACGCCCAGCACGGCGGCCCCTGGTCGTACAGCAACCTCGGCGCGGGCAGTTACAACCCGGCGCCCGGCGACGTCGAGGGCTGGTCCTTCGGCGCCGGCGCCCAGCCGGGCATCACGGCGCCCTGACACCCGGGGGAACACCGGCGCCCGGCCCCTTCCACGCGGGGGCCGGAGCGCCGCGTGCCCGGCTGTGACGGTGACGGCGGAGACGGGGCGGAGCGGACCGCGAGGAGATGAGAAGGGGCACGGGACAGGCTCCTTGGGGTGGTGGGCGCCGACCCTGCCCCGGAGGCTCCGGCGTCCGTGCGGAACCGCGCGACTGCCGGAGCGGCCGCCGCCCGGATCGCTGCGCGTCAGCCCCGGATTCGCACCGGACTCCCCACTCGGCCACCGCGGACGCCACCGCACGGTGCACCGGATGACGAGGTGACATGGTCGACATGACGACCCGTTGACTCCCCGACGGCCACCGTGGTCTGATGAATCGATTTTCACCCTCGGTATCCAGGGGAAGCCGGTCGAACTCCGGCGCTGACCCGCAACCGTAGACCCACCTAGGAGTGGGTGAGCCGGAATGCCTGAGCCGGGGGCCTGTTCACACAGCACTTGCGTCGTCGCGGACTACGACGTGGTCGGGACGGTTCCTGCCCGGGGACCGTCGGCTGCGCCATGGTCTCCCGCGTCGACCGACGAGGGAGTCGTCGTGAGGGTCAGCAGCAGTCGCGCACGCGCACGTCACAGAAACCGGGACCTCGTGTCCCTCGTGGTCGCCGGAACCGTCGCGGCCGCCGCCTGCGGCACGGTCCTGCTCGGACACCCCGGGACCGCCGCCGCCGATCCCGTCGAGCAGTGCACCGCGACGTCCGGCGCGATCGTCGCCGTCGACTTCGGCCACTGGGGCGGTGGTGTCGTCCGGGGCTGCGACGCCCACCCCACGACCGGGATGAACCTGCTGCACAGCGCCGGTTTCACCACCACGGGGACCGAGCACGACGGCCCCGCCTTCATCTGTCGGCTCGGCACCGGGAGCTTCAACGGCGGCGTCCAGTACCCGACGCCCGCCGAGGAGCCCTGCGTCAACACCCCCCAGGCCACCGCCTACTGGTCGTACTGGATCGCCGAACCCGGCCAGCAGACGTGGTCCTACAGCCGGTTCGGTGCCGGAACGCAGCAGCCCAAGCCCGGCGAGGTCGAGGCCTGGGTGTACGGCGGCACCGACACCGGGGGCACCGGCGGGGCACCGGCCTTCACCCCCGACTCCGTGCGGGCCGGGAACGGCGGCCCCTCGGCCCCCGCGTCCACCTCGGCGACCCCGACCCCGCCCGCCGGAAGGAAGCCCGACGCCGCCAAGGGCAGCGCCTACCTGACCGACCCCGCCCGGCTGATCGACGGTCACTACTACGAGGGCTTCCCGGCCTTCGCCGACTTCGGTCTCACCATCGACGGCGCGTACGCCCTCGCGGCGACCGGCACGGACGACGCCGCGCTGCGCAGGATCGTCGACTTCCTGGACCAGCAGGGCAAGGACGCGAGCGAGCGCACCGTCAACGACTGGACCGGCATCGGAACCGAGTACGCGGGCGGCGGTTCGATCGGCAAGGAGGCGCTGCTCGCCGAGATCGTCGGCCGCGACCCGCGGAAGTTCGGCGGCCACGACCTGATCGCCGCCCTCGCCGCCATGGTGTGCACCAAGGCCGATGCGAACACCGGCTGCGACGCCCCGGGCAACTACACGTACGCCACCTCGGTCTTCTCCCAGGCCCTCGGCATCATGGCCCAGCTCCGGGCCGGGGAGCCGGCCGGTGCCGCTCCCGCGATCGCCTACCTGAAGAGCCTCCAGCACGCGGACGGCTCGTGGCCGAGCCTGATCCCCGCCGCCGGCGACTCCGACGTGGACAGCACGGCCATGGCCGTCATGGCCCTCGCGCTCGTGCCCGGGGACGACGCCGCCCAGGCCGTCGACAAGGGGATCGCCTGGCTCGCCGCCCAGCAGCTGCCCGACGGCGGCTTCCCCGGCGCGGCCGGCCACTCGACGAACTCGGCGGCCCTCGCGGTCCAGGGCATGACGCTGCGTAAGGCCACCTACGACGGGCAGATCGCCCGGGCGCACGACTTCCTCGCCGGGCAGCAGAACGGCGACGGCGGGTTCAACGTCGCCTCCGCCGGACAGCAGGGCTCGGACGTCCGGGCCTCGACCCAGGTGCTGGGCGGTGCCACCGGCATCTCCTTCGGCACGCTGGCCCACAGCCTCGGAGGCACGCCGACGCCGACCGGGACGCCGACGCCGACCGGGACGCCGACCCCGACGGGTACCCCGACCAACACCCCGACCGGCACTCCCACCGGCTCGCCCACGACAACCGGGCCCGCCCCGGTCACCAGTGCCCCCTCGACCGGCGCCGCCCCGACCACCCGGCCGGCCGGCGGCATCGACGC
>NZ_JBEYVJ010000447.1:0-5089 GCF_040643935.1 Kitasatospora sp. NPDC047058
CCCAGGCGTCGGCCCCCGGGTCGGCCAGGTCGAGGTCGAGGGTGGCCGCCGAGGTCTGCGCGAACACGCTGAAGTCGTCGACCAGTTGCTCGCGGTGTCGGCGCCGACCCGGGTGGCGCGGACCACGAGCCGGCCGCCGGCGTTCACGGTGGCGCCGGTGACGGCGTCGCCGACCGCGACCTCGACCGGTACGGACTCGCCGGTCAGCATCGAGGCGTCCACGGCCGAGACGCCCTCGACGACCACGCCGTCGGTGGCGATCTTCTCGCCGGGCCGGACCACGAACAGTTCACCGAGGGCGAGTTCGGCGGTCGGGATGCGAACCTCGGTGCCGCCGCGCAGCACGGTCACGTCCTTGGCGCCGAGTTCGAGCAGCGCCTTCAGCGCGGCGCCGGCGGTGCGCTTGGAGCGGGCCTCGAAGTAGCGGCCGGCCAGGATGAACGCGGTGACGCCGGCCGCGGCCTCCAGGTAGATGTTGGACGAGCCGTCGCTGCGGGCGATGGTGAACTCGAAGCCGTGCCGCATGCCGGGCATGCCCGCGTTCCCGAGGAACAGCGCCCAGAGCGACCAGAGGAACGCGGCCCCGGTGCCGAGCGAGACCAGGGTGTCCATGGTGGCCGCGCCGTGCCGGGCGTTGGTCCAGGCGGCCCGGTGGAAGGGCCAGGCGGCGTAGGTGACGACGGGCGCGGCGAGGGTCAGCGAGAGCCACTGCCAGTCGTCGAACTGCAGGGCCGGCACCATCGCCATCGCGATCACGGGGACGGCCAGCGCGAGTGCGGTGACCAGTCGCTGCCGCAGCGGGGCCAGTTCGTCGGGCGCGCCGGCCGGCTCACCGGCGGCGGCCTCGGCGACGACGGGCCGCGGGAGGGCGGCGGTGTAGCCGGTGGCCTCGACGGTGGCGATCAGGTCGGCGACCTCGACGCCCTCGGCGACGACCACCCTGGCCTTCTCGGTGGCGTAGTTGACGGTGGCCTCGACGCCGTCCATCCGGTTGAGCTTCTTCTCGATCCGGGCGGCGCAGGAGGCGCAGGTCATGCCGCCGATCTGGAGTTCCACCTCGGTGGAGGCGGGTGCCTGGGTGGTCATCTGGGGCTCCTCGCGGGTCTCGCGGGTCTCGCGGGTCGTGGTCGTGGTCGTGCTCGGAAGGTGGTCGGCGGCCGCGGCGACCCGGGGCCCGATACCCCCTGGGGGGTTACGGGAGTTACGGGCCCCGGGGCCCGCGGGGGTCAGGCGCGGCCGGTCAGGTCGTAGCCCGCGTCGTCGATCGCGGCGCGCAGGGCCGCCTCGTCCGGCTCGGCCCCGGCGGAGACGGTGACCAGGCCGGCCTTCACGTCGACCGAGACTGCGGTGACGCCGGCCAGGGCGGAGACCGCCTTGCCGACGGCCTGCTCGCAGTGGCCGCAGGTCATCCCGGCGACCGCGTAGACGGTGGTGACGGCCGCCGGGGCCGCCTCGGCGATGGCGGTGGCGGTCGTGGCGACGGTGGTGGTGGAGCAGGTGCCGTTGGTGGAGCAGCAGGACATGAGGTCCTCCGGTGGGTGGCAGGATGGCGCTGCCGGGACACCGGCCCGCGTCCGGTCCGGGAACGCCGATCCGGGAACGTCCGATCCGGGGTACCACGCATGCGCTACGAGATCAGAGTCGCCGGCTGGATGTCGGACGTCCTGCGGCGCGAGGGCTTCCCCGACCTGGAGAGCTGCCTCCTCGCGGGCGAGACCGTCCTGGTCGGCCAGATCGTCGACGAGGCCCACCTCTACGGCCTGCTGGCCCGCTTCCAGGCGCTGGGCCTGCGGGTCACCGAGTTCCGGCAACTGGTCGACTGACAGCGGACCGGGCGGACCGGGCGTCCTCCTCGTGAGGGCGCCCGGTCCGCTGCCGGGCTGACGCAGGCTCACCCTCCCCCGGGGCGGGCGGAAAACGGCGGCTCCCGCCTCTTGCGTGTGCAATTTCACATTACTATGGTACTGATCACACCGACGACGGCCGCAGACCCCACGCGGCCGCCCCGGGCTGCACGGCCATGCCTCCGACGGCGGAGCTCCCCCCGCCCTGCACCGCCCGCACAGCACCGCCCCGCACCACGCAGCACCGCCGGAGCCCCAAGTCCGGCTCCCGCAGCGCCACTTCACCGCCCCCACTTCGGCAGCCGCCGCCCCGCGCCACCGCGCGACCGGCCGGTCGCTGCCCCCTGCAAGGAGACCCGGTGTCATCCTCCCCCTCCGCACGACGCATCCTGCTCGCGGCCGCGCTCGCCGCCTCCCTCACGCTGCCCGCGCTGCAGAGCGCCCAGGCCGCGCCGTCCGCCCCGGCGGCGCCCACCGCACCCACACCGGCGGCGGCACCTACGACGGCGCAGGACGCCCCCGAGCGGACCGCGTACGACGAGGTCGACCACCTCGGCGACGCCGTCGCCAAGCCCGGCACCGCCGCACCGGCCCCCGGCGGCGGCTCACTGGGCGACTCCCTGATCCCCGGCCTGCTCGCCGACCAGCCCGGCGCGCCCGCCCCGACGGCCGGTCAGACCGCCGCCGACACCCCCGGCACGGCCGTCCCCAGCACCGCCGCCGGCGTCCCCTGCACCCTCGACGGCATGACCGGCCTGAACCCGCAGCAGCTCGTCGCCTTCCTCACCGACCCCGCGGTCGGCGCGGACGACTGTCTGAAGAACATCCTCTGGACCTGGGACGCCCGCTTCGCCACCACCATGGACGACGCCCACGTGCGCGCCGTGGCCGACCGCGTCACCGAACTGTCCGCCACCGACGACGGCACCGGCTCCTCACACCTCTACGAGCTCTGGACGTTCCTGCACGCGACCGTCTACCACGACTACAGCCACGGCGAGATCGACGTCACCGACGCCGACACGCTCGCCGCGGTCCAGCGCGCCCTCGACGCCTACACCGCGAGCGCCCACGCCTTCGACCTCACCGACCGGGCCGCCGCGATCCTGCGCGAGGCGGCCATCACCGCCGGCAGCGACGGCCTGCGCCAGCGGAACCTCACCCTGGCCCGCCGGATCCTCGCCGTCCTCGCCCCGGGCACCACCGTCGCCGACAACGCCCAGTGGAGCAAGACGGTGCTCCAGGCGCTCAACCTCAACTACCTGGGCATCCGCAACCAGGACCAGGCGTTCATGGCGGCCGTCGCCGCCGACCCCGCCTACCGCACCACCGTCCGCGCCTTCGCCTCCTACGGCCACCTCAAGGGCACCAAGACCGCCTGGGCGGCCCGCGACGCGATGGCCGAGTACGGCCGCTTCGGCCAGATACCCGCCCTGCGCGACGGCGTCGTCGCCGAGCTCGGGCAGCTCCTCGACACCACCAAAACGACGTTCGGCGAGTACTCCGACCCGTGGGCCAAGCTGATCGGCTGGGCCGCCTACTTCGGGGTCTGCGAGCAGTACGGGGTCTGCATCAGCCAGCTGGAGGACCGGCTGTTCCCCCACACCTACCGCTACGACAACGGCGCCATCGAGGTCCGCACCGCGCTCGACAAGGCCACCGTCGACCAGATGTACTACGCCGGCAAGCAGGTGAAGAGCCAGTACTTCCGCGTCCTCGGCACCGACCAGCCGCTCGCCGGGGACACCAACACCACGCTGCACATCCACCTCTACGCGTCGCGCGCCGACTACGAGGTCTACCACCCCGTCCTGACCGGCTACGGCACCGCCAACGGCGGCATCTACATCGAGCGCGGCGCCACCTTCTACACCTACCAGCGCCGGGTGCCCCAGGACTCCCAGCTCACCCTCGAGGAGCTGTTCCGGCACGAGTACGTGCACTACCTCAACGGCCGTTGGGCCACCCCGGGCTACTTCAACGAGCCCCGCTGGTACGCCGGCAACATGACCACCGCGATGGACGAGGGCACCGCGGAGTTCTTCGACGGCGCCACCCGCGACCAGGGCGTCCTGGTCCGCAAGTCCCTGGTCCGCAAGCTCGCCGCCGACGAGGCCAAGGGCATCCCCCGGCTCACAGTCGACCAGCTCATCCACGCCACCTACGAGCAGACCCCGGCCTTCCACTTCTACAACTACGCCGGCACGTTCTTCGAGTTCCTCTGGCTCCGCCACCCCTCGCTGCTCCGCGAGATGTACGCCTACCAGCGCGCCGACGACCCGGCCGGCTTCAACGCCTGGCGCACCCGCGTCGGCGCGGACGCCGCCCTCCAGGCCGAGTACAACGCCTTCCTGGACGCCGAGATCCGCGACGTCGACAACCTCTACGTCCCGGTGACCACCTTCACCCCCAACGAGCGGCTCGACCTGGCCTGGCCGTCCGAGGTCCGCAAGGCCGTCGCCCGGGCCACCGGCATCACCCCGGACTGCAAGGACAACGGCGACTGGGACAACAAGCCGATGCGCTTCGTCTGCACCGGCCGCATCACCGCCAACCTCGCCGACGCCGGCAACCCCGACCAGGTCTTCAAGGACATGTCCGGCACCGTCGACTACTTCATCCTCGGACGCACCGGGAACGTCGCCGGCGCCAACAACCTCAACGACATGAACTGCTCCTTCGGCAAGGTCGACGTCTGGCCCGGCGGCCGGGCCGGCACCGCCGACTTCACCTGCGAGGGACCGCTGCGCCGCTGACCCGACCCGCCGGCGGCGGGGCACGTCCCCGACGTGCCGGGGCGGGTCAACGGGGCGAGCATGGGACGACACCCCCCGAAAGGTGGAATGCCATGTTCCAGCTGCTCTGGATCCTCCTCATCGGTTTCGTGCTGGGTGTACTGGCCAGGCTGCTGCTGCGCGGCCCGCAGGCGATCCCGTGGTGGCTGACGATGCTGCTCGGCGCGGCCGGCGCCTGGCTGGGCAACGGGGTGGCCGGCTGGCTGGGGGTCGGCGAAACAAGGGGCATCGACTGGATCCGCCACGCGCTCCAGCTCGGCTTCGCCGTGGCCCTGGTCGCCCTCGTCGCCCCCGCCTGGTCGAGGTCTCACCCGAAGAGGTGAATCTCCCCGCCGGCCGCGTCGGCTGAGGCGGCCGCCCCGACCGGGCGGGCGCCACACCCGACGCGGCCGGCGGGGTGATTCACCGCGTCGGGTGTGAACACGACCAGGGGGGGGCGGGCAGCGCGCA